>CANQML010000030.1 GCA_947624935.1 Candidatus Gastranaerophilales bacterium | reverse complement strand
AAAATTTATGATTATATTCAAATTAATTAATTTTAGGTACTAATTAATTATATTATTCCCAATTTTTTCGATTTTGAAACATACTTTTTCTACAGTAGTTGATTTAATCAGTCTGATGAAATATTACCAGCAGGAAAACCTAATCCGTGTAAGTTATACTTTGCCAATAACCGTTTTTATCGGCACCAATACGTTTTATTAATCCGTTTTCTTGGAGTTTTTTCATATTTGCAACGATGTTTTTTCTTGCTATTCCAACAATATCGGCAAGTTCTTCTTGTGTTATATGTGGATTTGCCTTAATTACATCAATAATCTTTTGTTGATTTACAGTAACTTTTACAGTAACCTTTTGAGTAACCTTTTTTTCTGTTGCAATAATTTCTTCTATTGTATTTAAAATCAATGAAAGCATAAATTCTATGAATTTTGTGCTGTTTGCGGCACTATCACTCACACCTAAAACGTTATAATATTCTTTTTGATTTTCTTTGATTAAAGTTTCAACAGGTAACCACGCAAAAATTTCTTTCCACTCTTTTAAAATAGCAGTCTGCCATAAACGACCCATTCTGCCGTTCCCGTCTTGAAACGGGTGGATAAACTCAAATTCATAGTGGAAAACACAGCTTTTTATAAGCGGATGAACGTCACTTGTTTTAAGCCATTCAATCCCCCATAAGCTCAGCAATTCTATCCGCAGGAGGCGCAAGATGCACAACACGCTCTTTGTCAAATATTCCAACGCCATCTATTCTATACTTGCCGTTTCTTTCAACTAAATCCTGCATCATAAGTTTATGTGCATTAAGCAAATCTTTTTCGCTATACGGGTTTAAAGTTAAGAGCAAATCATAAGCCTGAATAGAATTTTTTACTTCTTTTATTTCGTTGGGATTTCCTAAAACTCGTTTTCCGTCAATAATATCCGTTATTTGCTTAAGACTTAAACTGTTATTTTCAATAGCTAAAGATGAATGAATGGTTTTTATCCTGTTTTCTTTCTGTAATTGAATATGATAAGGACTATTTTGCAGATAATTTATCTCTCCGATTTTTTCCGAAATATTAGAGATAAGTTCAATTATTTTTGATGTAATTTCAAACGGCGGTTTGTACAATTTTATACATCCTTGAGTTTAGGAGTACCTTTTAACATCTATATTTTAACATAAATAAAGAACTTTTCAGGTATAGTTTTCGACAACACTACCAATAATGCTGAAAGTTATTATGACCTCCACAAGCATAAAAATAGGATTTTTTTTCATAGCAACTTACTCTCTTATATCAATTTTATATTATACTCTTATTGTAACACATCATTAAACTTAATGTAATACGTCAAGTTTTGCCTGTAACACAGATTTAATTAAAATTTTTTTATGGTGTTTAATGAAAATATGAAAAAAATGTTTGGAAAACGATTACGTGAACTGCGCACTGCTAAAATGCTTACTCAGGAAACGGTTGCTGAACTCATTAATATTAAACCTGAAAATTATTCGAGAATTGAAAACGGGTTGTCATTTCCTAAACCCGAAAATATAATGAAAATAAGCAAAGTATTAGGTGTTGAAGTCGCTGAGCTGTTTCAGTTTTCTCATCTTAATGACTATGATAAAATACTTCAAACAATAATTGAAAAACTTAAAAACGATAAAGATACAACTGTAATTACATACAAATTTTTAAAAAGCTTAGGTAAAATATAAGATATCCTTGCTTAACAGGATTATCATCCATTATTATACATCTTAATAATATTGTTTTGCGTTTTTAATATTTCACAATATGCTCTTTTTTCTTTATCACTTGCACTATATATAAGTTTTAGGAGAAATTCTGTGTATTTATCATCAATATTTTCTTCTTTAATCCCAAAATCATTAAGTGAAAACTTCAAGATTTGTGCCATTTTCAAAAAATTATTTAAAGAAGGCAAATTTTTCCCCGTTTCAATTTTAGAGAGATGCTTTTCACTTATTCCTATTTTTTCTGCCAGCTCACTTTGTTTTATATTGGCTTTTTTTCGAAGTGATTGAATAGTCTTGCCTATAAATTTTTTATCATCAAACATCTATTACTCCTAACTATTTTTTTAATCTATTTACAACAGCTAATAAACAATATTATTATTGGATTTTGTTTAAACCGTTATAAATGATTACAATAAAAATGTTTGTGATATGATTATTTTGCATAGTAGTTATATTTGATTACTTTTATAATAATAAATATATTTAATGAGGAATAACAATGGAGTCTGAAAAAGAAGAAACCGTTATAAAAAAGGAATATTTTAAAAATGTTAGTATTTTTAGATTTATTTTTATATTGGCAATAGCTCTTACGCATACAAAAGCTCTTTTAGATTATAATATTCCTGTTTTTAATCATATAGTTAAACATATTGGCTATTCACATACTGCGGTCGAATTATTTTTTGTAATAAGCGGATTTTTTCTTTTCTATACTACAAATTTTAAACAAGATTTTTATACATTTATAAAACATAAATTTATTAGATTAATGCCTGTAATCTTATTTGTTTGGATGATAAGATATATCCTTAGTTGGATGTCTGTAATAGAGATTCCAAAATATGAAACAATTTGGGGGTTATTTTGTTTGCAAAATATAGGAATTACTCTTAATTATAATACTATAGGTGCATCTTGGTTTGTATCGTGTGTAATTTGGGTATCATGTTTATTTTTTTATTCATATAAAAATTTAAAAAAAGAACATTTTAATATATTACTTGCTGCTGCGATAGTATTTTGTTTAGCTTATTTAATTCATAGTCCTGCTATAGGAACGGTCTTTAATTATCAAATATTCATAAATTGCGGTATGTTAAGGGCAATATCTTGTATGGGTATAGGGTATTTCCTGTGGAATATATATAATGATAAGTTAATTCAAATAAAAAATATCAATTTGTTTAAAACGATTTTAATAACGGGGCTGGAAGGATATTTGATTGTATTTATCGTGCAAAATGTTTTATTTAGAAGTATGAATTACCCTAATTATCTTCTGCTTGTTTTGTTATTTTCTGTTTTGTTTTTGCTGTTGTTAATCAAAAAGGGGTTTATATCAAAATTGTTGGAGAACAATTTTTCGGTGTTTTTGGGGAAATACGCATATTCTATAATGATATCTCATGAAACTTTGAGAGATGTATTCAAAAATGTTGTGGATATAAGGTTTAAAGATTTTATTATTAATTATCCTGTTTTGTATTTAGTAATAATATTTTTAAGCTATATTGTCTTTGGGGTTTTGATTTATCATTTTGTTGAAAAGCCTTCAACTGTTTTTTTGAAAAAGCGTTATGAGAAATAATTTATTTTTTAAAATAATTTCTTTTAAATGTTTTATATGCTATAATTATTATCAAATGATAACTTTTTTAATTGGAATTTTTATATTAATACTGGGGTATATATTTTATTCAAGATATATAGAAAGACAGTTTGAAATTTCGAATGAGAAAACTCCAAGTGAAACTATAAATGACGGAGTTGATTATGTTCCTTTGAGTTTGAATAAAAATATGCTCATACATTTGTTAAATATTGCAGGGCTAGGGCCTATATTAGGAGCTATACAAGGAATATTATTCGGGCCTGTTGCTTTCATATTAATCCCTTTAGGCTGTATTTTTATGGGTTCTGTTCACGATTATTTTTCAGGAATGTTGTCCGTAAGAAATAACGGTGCTCAAATTACGGAATTAATTAAAAAATATTTGGGCAATTTTGCATATAAGTTTTTTATTATAGCTGTTTCTATTATGCTTTTATTGCTTGCGGGCGTTTTTGTATACACGGCAGGAGATTTAATAGCGCAAAGATTTTATGGTCAAAGTGACTTTTCTTTAAATAACCCTGTAATAATTTCAATCTATATCATAATTGCTTTATATTATATAATTGCAACTCTATTTCCGATAGATAAAATCATAGGGAAAATTTATCCTGCTTTAGCTTTGTTGTTAATAATAGGAAGCGGGTTATTGGTTATAGGGTTTTTTGCAAAAGGTGTAAATTTACAAAATATTGATTTTGCGCATATTAATGTTCATCCTAAGTTATTACATATTATTCCTATGTTTTTTATGACAGTAAGCTGCGGACTGTTGTCCGGATTCCATTCTACTCAGTCAACTATAATTTCAAGGACTCTTCAAAAAGAAAGCCATGGGAGATATGTTTTTTATGGGATGATGTGTGTTGAATCTTTGATTGCCATGATTTGGGCTGCAGGTGCTATGCATGTTTATTCGTTAAACATTGTTCCAAACCATCTTGTCGGAACGGTCAATGTAATTAATTCAATAGCAGATGTTTTTGTAGCGCCTTATTTGACTTTTGTTATAACATTGGCTGTTGTAATTTTGCCTATCACCTCGGGAGATACTGCCCTTCGGGGTTTAAGGATGATAATAGCCGAAGCTTTTAAACTTCCTCAAAGGATTATAATAAACAGGCTTTTAATAATAATTCCGATTGCTGTTGCTATTATTCTTATTATATGCTGGGCAAAATCTAATGAAGATAGTTTTTTTGTTGTTTGGCGGTATTTTAATTTCGTAAATCAGTTAATTGCAATACCGACCTTTTTATATGCCGGAATCTATTTATATCAAAAGAAAAAGAATTTCTTAATAGCGTTATTACCGGGGTTATTTTATATTTTTATAACAACATTTTTCATTCTAAATTCACAAATAGGCTTAAATATTGAATACTCGTTATCAAAAAACATTTCTTTAATGTTAACATTATTGATTTTAGTGTTAATAGTTATTAAAACAAAAAAATAGTTAAGGTATATAAAAGCATATCTCTTGATATAATTACAATTTATACCATTATGAACCTGTCGGTTAGGCAAGCCTAACCGACTTACTGAAACTTTATTACGGAAGATGTTTGCGTATGCAATTTTATGCTCTTTTATCAAAATTCTGGGGAATTGGATTTAAACATAGTTATGTTAAGTTTTGTAATAAATCATGGAAATATTAACAAAAAAAAATCTTTAGGCGATTTGATTGTCATATAATTGTACAAAAAGGAGATTATCAATGTTAAATGTTCAAAGTTATTCATTAACACCTGTTGCGTTTAAAGGTAAAAGTAAAGAAAAATCCGGAAAAACCAATGCGGCATTAAAAACAAATGTAGCCGCTGCTGTTATTGATTCGGCTATGACTGTTGGCGGTGCTGCAGCAGGTATAAAATTAAGTAGATATATTCTTAAATACGCAAACGAGATTGAGATTCCACAGGTATTTAGATCGATTATTGACAAGAATATAGATATTTCAAAACAAACTCTTAGAAGATCTAAATGGGTACTTCCTATAGGCTTGTTGTTATCTGCAGGTTCCGGAGTTTTAGTTGATAAAGCAACCAATAAAAAACGTGCCGAATTTGATGAAAAAGTAAAATCACTTGGAGCAGATAAGGTTTTGGCAACGGATAAACATGCAAAAATGAGTAAAAACGGTGGAATTTATTACAAGACCAATGAAGGCAAAAAATGGTCAACTCTTCTGCTTGGTGTGACTTCCACTTTGACAAACGCATTGTTTACCTCTGAATCGAAGGTTATGAAAGGTTCAGCTATGAAAAAGGTATTACCCATTGTTATTAGTAATTTCTTGGGTGGTTTCATCTACGGTTCTATAGCTGATGCTTGTGCTAATAAGTCAGCTAAAAAAGCCGCTAATGCGTTAGCTCAAAAAAATGTCAACAATGTTAAGGCATAAATTATAACGACTCTTTTTTAAGAGTCGTTTTTTAAAGTAGGATGGTGACAATTGTTCCACCTATCCTGCGAACTCTATAACAAAAAAAGAGCCTTTTTGGCTCTTTTATATTAGGAGGAGGTGGGATTCTACAGGAATTGTATGTGAGGGTCGGATACCCGAACAACTACAATTCCGTATGCATAGCTTACCCGTTTTTTTCGAATTGAATGAGAAAAAAACATGGGTTCGAAACCCCTCCGACGACAAAAGAGTTTGTAGGTTGGTGTAAAATGGCAGTCAGTTTAATGATTTCGAGCAGGGAGTTTGATTATTGAAAAATGTAGGTTGGCATTGCCAACAATTAAAATTTGTCGGATTAGTAAATCCGACCTACATAACTTTAGTAATGAAACTGTTGAACAAACTCAAGTAAATACTTTTGTATTTCCTGAAGAAGCTGTAAAAAGACTCCAAGAAATTCAAATAAAATTAGCAAAAAAATAAAATTAATAAAGAAAGTAGATAATGTTGCAAAAAGACACATAGTTTGATTATTTAGGTCAGATGATTTGACTATTTCAGGTGAAGAAAATAAAATTTTTTCATTTACACTGTGTAATAATTAGGCAATTTTAAGAAAGAAAAAAACTTTATATAAATAGGGGAAAATCAAAGTGGAATTTTTATGGGAATAGAAAAAGTTTTAACAACAGCAACAAGATATGGAAAACACAAAATTCCACGTTTTATTTATCACATGACCAATAAAGCAAATTATGAGTCAATGTTAAAAGATGGTGTAATAAAAACGACTAAAGAGGGTTTATTTGGTGAAGGAATTTTTACCACAGAATTGACCAATTTATTTAAAAGATGGAGAAATCATAAATCTTGGGGTAATGATTCATTACAGGAGGCGCTTATTGAACAAGTTGCAAAGGGTAGTGATGAAATTGTAATTCTTAGAATACCTACCGAAAGGTTAAACCATGATTTATTAAAAGTTAGAAGCCAAAATACTTATTTTAGTTGGATAAATTCGAGTAAAGGTTCCAATATTTTGGATAATGTAGTAAATGAAATTAAAAAAATGCCTAAAGAAGGAAAAGGATGGATGGATAAATTTATTAATATTTTAAAAAAACATTTGTCTAAAAATAATAAAGATATAGCATCGCACTTGACAGAAGGTATTTCTGCAAAAGATTCACATTTGTTCAAACAAAGGAAAGAAGCTATAGAATACATTTATCAGGAAAAAATTCCTATTGCAAAAACTGAAAAAATCGGCGAAGTCAATATTAGAGAATTACGCAAAAGCGTAGAATATGACCCTGTAAGGCCGATTAGAAGTATTTTTACATCATTATTAAAAGGAACTCCTGAAATTAAAGGGGCAGAATTATTAAATTGTTAATAATATGTAAAATAGCAGAAAATAGGTTGGGTGAAACCCGACAAATTTGAAAATCCTCAAAATGGACTTATCAGTTATTTAGTCTTTATGGGAAAATTTAGCATTTTTGATAAAATTTTGTAACTCTTAAGACCATCAAAAGAGTTATTTGACCGTTTTGAAATTGCGATATTCAACCGACTTCCGACTGTCTGTGATTTGTGTTAGGCAAACTCGCCAACACAAATCATTTACCCCTTCCAATCAAAACGGACTTTAAATATACACAAACCCCTTGGTGGGTTCTCATCCTGACCTCCTATACTAAAAAAGAGCTTTTACAAGCTCTTTTCAATTCTTTTAAATTAGGAGGAGGTGGGATTCTACAGGAATTGTATGTGAGGGTCGGATACCCGAACAACTACAATTCCGTATGCATAGCTTACCCGTTTTTTTCGAATTGAATGAGAAAAAAACACGGGTTCGAAACCCCTATAAAACGACAGTTGATTTGATGATTTTGAGCAGGGAGTTTGATTATTGAAAAATGTAGGTTGGCATTACTATGCCAACAATTAAAATTTGTCGGATTAGTAAATCCGACCTACATAACTGTTCCACCATTCTATAAACTACAGTTAATTAGATATTCTACTTTAGTATAATAGTTTAAAAGGAGGATAAATTCTACATTTGATTAATGTTATAATATATACAATGAAGTTTAAAATATTAATATTAATATTTTTTTTAATTGTTCAAATGTGTAGTAAAGTTTATGCAGAGGATGATATTACAAAAAGTGTAGAATATCAATCTTTAATGAACAGTATACGTAACAATTCTCCTGAGAAAAAAAATAGAGAAGAAATTAATACAAATTATTTTGAACAAGTTCCAATAGAACAATCATCAATATCTAATAATAACAATGATAAATATAAAACCCCATCTAGTTTTAATATTTATACTTTTTATCCAAATAATGGATATCTTAATCAGAAAATAAATGCCTATAATAATATTATTACTAAATATAATGCTCTTAATAAAAGCATTGATAATGCAGATCTTTTAAATGAATATATCAATACGGTTGAAAATTATCGTAACAAATATGGTGACATATCATTAAAAACTGAACAAATAACTAATTATCCTATTTTAATGAAACGTTTAGGATATGCTTATGAAAAATTCGAACGTATTGATAATGCAATAATTATCTATGAATCATTATTATTTGAAATGCAGAACGATATAAGTATAAAGAAACATCTTATTCAACTATATGATATAACAAAATCATGCGCAAAAGCAAAATATATGTTAGAAGACGTAAGTAAATATGAACCCAATTATCATACAAAGTTAATTAACTGTGAAACAAAACTAACACCTCCAAATTTTAATCCTAAAAAAAGGGATTACAATAATTGGGAATTATCATCAGAAAATAGGAATGTTAATAATACATACGATTGGGAAACTATATATGTTATATATTTTGGGATTTGGGGTCTTATAATATTGCTTTGGTTAAGTATCAATTGGCTAATAAATTTATCTGACGAATCATGGCACCTTGGTAATTATAAAGTTAAATTCAGATCCGATGGTTCTCCCATAAAGCCTGAAGTAGAAGAATTTGGATTTGACCAAGACTCATTTCAGCAAATAAATTTTAAATTAAATTCAACTGAAAATTTAGATAAGCGAGTTTATTGGATTGCTCCATTATCTATGCTATTTATTACACGATTTTTTTCAGCTCCAAATTTTTTATTCCCAATATTTTTAGAAGGTGATGGCCGTATTTGGGGGGTTGTATTTTGGATAATAAGTGGATTCGCAATAAATAAATTAAAAAACAAATTCATATTATTGACTAATATTGAAAATATTAAAAACTATAAAGCTTATACTAATGCATCAAATATGTATATTGAGGCTCGAAAAAACTATAATTACAAACTTGCACAAATTGAAGAACAAAGAAGAAAAGATTATGAAAGAAAGCGACGCAAAGAAAAAGATTATTGGTATAATCTTAATCCATTTGATTTTGAAAAACAAATTGGAGAACTATATAAAAGTTTAGGTTATAAAGTTCTAGTAACACAAAAAAGTAATGATGGCGGAATAGATGTCATAATAGAAAAAGGAAATATAAGAAAAGGAGTTCAATGTAAAAAGTATAAAAGTAAAGTGGGAAGACCAGATGTTCAACAATTGTGGGGAGCGAAGGATTGTTTTAAATTAAATAATAAAAAACAGAGAATAGATGGAGTAATTATGATTGCACTTTCTGGAGTTTCAACACAAGCTAAAGAATTTATCCAAGAATTTCCCGAATATGAACTTTGGACGATTGACACAATCTTGGCTAAAGCTAAGGAAGCAGACTATTATTACTATAACAAATATTAAATGTTTTAAATGAACTTGCTACTTTATTCCAATATATTAATATCTCATATGAAATATTATTCCTTTATTATAATCAATTTGAAGTCGGATTATTCAACAAAGTTAATTGTTGGGATATCCCAACCTACATAACTCAGCTAGCGTTTAATGGTAATTCCGCGTTTTGGTTTCAGTGTTTTTAACACTTCAACCAAAAGCGCTCCAGCCTCAGCTCGCTCGCGTGTCTTGGATTTGCTCCACGCTCACAGAGTTTCGCATCTGTGGCTTTGCCACATGTATGCTCAATCTGTTCGCTATCCGGACTCACTCCGTCCGTCCGCAAATCCGCTCAAACCCACAGTTGGTGGGTTCTCATCCTCACCTCCTATACTAAAAAAGAGCTTTTACAGGCTCTTTTCAATTCTTTTAAATAAGGAGGAGGTGGGATTCTACAGGAATTGTATGTGAGGGTCGGATACCCGAACAACTACAATTCCGTATGCATAGCTTACCCGTTTTTTTCGAATTGAATGAGAAAAAAACATGGGTTCGAAACCCCTCCGACGACAAAAGAGCTTTTACAAGCTCTTTTCAATTCTTTTAAATTAGGAGGAGGTGGGATTCGAACCCACGGAACGCGTGAACGTTCGACAGTTTTCAAGACTGCTCCAATCAACCGCTCTGGCACTCCTCCAAATGGTTTTTCGGATATTTATTATTCTTACCCGAACATAACCTTTTGTCAAGCATCTTCACTCTTTTTTATTTTTTTGCTAAAATTCACCTATGATTAATGTCACTAAAATGCAAGGCTGCGGAAACGATTTTGTTATTATCGACAAAAACGAATATGACAAAATAAACCTGCCAATGGATGAATTAGCTAAAAAAATCTGCAACAGAAATTTCGGCGTCGGCGCAGACGGCATGATTATTCCAAAACAAAGCAATATCGCAGATATCGGTTGGCATTTTTACAACTCCGACGGCTCTATCGCCCAAATGTGCGGAAACGGCATGAGATGTTTTGCAAAATATGCCTTTGATAAAAAACTCGTCAACAAAAAACAATTTAGCGTTGAAACTTTAGCCGGTATCATCTCTCCCGAAATTTTAGATAACGGGTTTGTTAAAGTCGATATGGGCACACCTGTTTTGCAGGATGAAAAAATCCCGTTTAAGGGCGAGCGCAAAATAAAAGTTTTAGACAAAGAATTTTATATACATCCCGTTTCTATGGGAAATCCGCACTGCGTAATCTTTACAGACGACGACCCATTAAAATTAGCGCAAAAATACGGGGCTGAAATTGAAAAACATCCCTATTTCCCCGAAAAAACCAATACCGAATTTGTCAAAATAATTAATAAAAACGAAATAGAAATGTGCGTATATGAAAGGGGGTGCGGCATAACTTTGGCATGCGGAACGGGTGCATGTGCAAGTATTGTTGCCGGCGTTTTAAATAACTTAACAGAAAAAAAGGTAAAAGTTAACCTGCTTGGCGGGGCTGTGTTTGTTGAATGGCAAGGGTTTGAGGCAAGTCATGTGTTCTTGACCGGACCTTGTGAATATACTTTCATAGCAAATTACATGTTGTAAATTTTTTTATTTTCATGCTAATATTCACTATAAAGGAGAAAATTTTTATGAAAACTTACGAATTACTCACTATATTCAAACCGAATTTAGATGCTGAAGAAACCGAAAAGTTGATTTCAAAGATTTCAAGCAATGTAAGTGATTTTGGCGGAAAAGTTGAATCTACTGACAAAATCGGCAGAAAAAAACTTGCATTTGAAATCCAAAATTTCCGTGACGGATTTTTCACATCGTTTGAAATGACTTTACCTGCGGATAAAGTTGCGGAATTCAAAAGACAACTTCGTTTGAATGACAATATTTTAAGAACCATGTTTTTGGAAGTAGCTAAAAAAGCAAGTGTATAGAGGTTAAAAAATGTCTATAGCAAAATCAGTTGTAACAGGAACAGTATACAGAGCGCCGGAAAAACGTTTTACTCAAAACAATATTGCGGTATCTGCGCTTGTTTTAAATATCGGTGTTGGCGAGGAAATGCTTATCAGAGTTATTTCCAGACGTCAGGCGCTTGATGAAGTTGTTAGTACATTGAATAAAGGTGACAGAATTCTTGTTGAAGGCAGACTTCAAACGGCAGCTGTCAAAATGGACGACGGTTCGGAAAAAAGAATTTACGAAATTGATGCAAACGCAGTAGAAAAAATGGGAGATACAGCTCCCGTAAGTGAAAATTACGGAACGGAAGAAATCGTAAAATTTGAATCCGATGAATTAATCGGGGAAGATGAAATTCCGTTTTAGGGTCGAATGAAAATAGAAAGGTAAAAAAAATGGCAAAACAAGACTTACTCAAAGATAAAAAGCGCAAAAATTGCAGTCTTTGTGCGGACAAAGTAACCGAAATCGATTACAAAGACGCTGCAAAGCTCAAAAGATTTTTGACAGAAGCCGGAAAGATAATTCCGAGAAGAATTACCGGCAATTGCGCAGAACATCAAAGAATGATAGCAAAAGCCGTTAAACGTGCAAGAGAAGCTTCAATCATTCCTTATGTTTTTGACTAAGAAAGAACCCGAAAGGGTTCTTTTTTTATAAACTTGACCTATCTGCAAAAACCGGTTAAAATAGAGAAATGGAAGTAACTTTCGACAGATATTCCCTTATTATTGACGGCAAAAGAGTGTTTATTAAAAGCGGAGCGTTTCACTATTTCAGAACGCCCGGCATGGCAAAAGACCGTTTTGAAAAGATGAAAGCCGGCGGATATAACACGGTTGACATCTATTTTAACTGGAATTTTCACAGCCCTAAAGAAGGTGTCTATGATTTTAGCGGGGTAAGAGATGTAAGAAAAGTGCTTCAAGAGGCAAAGGATGCGGGGCTATTTGTGATAGCACGTCCGGGGCCTTTTATAAACGGCGAGGTTAACGCAGGCGGTTTGCCTTTTTGGCTTTTGAGAAAAGAAGATGTAATCCCCAGAAACCGTATCGGTACGGAATATAAGTACAGTGCGACTTATATGAAATATATTGCCGAATGGTATGACCATATAATCCCGATAATAAGGGATTTTGACAATGTAATATTATTCCAGATAGAAAACGAATACGCAACGGACACTATGGAAGAAGATTACATGAAAGAGCTTTACAAAATGGCACGCGATAGAGGCATAACTTGCCCGATATTCCATAATGATGCGTATTTTGCGGGTTTGTGGGCGGATGTTGTTGATATTTACGCACTTGACCTGTATCCTTATATAAACCCGAATCAGAATTGGAAACAGGATAATTTTTGCTTTGACACTCTTGACAATGTCGAAGAAATTTTTAGAGGTGCAAAAGAAAACTCACCGCCGTTTATTGCGGAGATGCAATCGGGGTGGTTTGACAAGTGGGACGGCTCGGGTTACAAACATATCAGAGATGCGCTGGGCGATGAGCATATAAACATAATGACAAAAACGGCACTTTCTCAAGGTGTAACGCTTTTCAATCACTATATGGCGGTCGGCGGTACAAGCTGGGATGATTTGGCTTGTGATGAGGTTTACACAAGTTACGAATTTACCGCACCGATTGACGAATTCGGTATAATTCAAAGTAATTTCCACAAAGCAAAAGAGATAAATTATTTTTTGGACTCTTTTGATTTTACCTGCACCGAACCAAAAGCTTTTGACTTTTCTCAAACCAATATCTATTCAAAAATGCGGCATGATTTGACAAATGACTGTGATTGGCTGTTTTTGAGGAATATGAACCCTGAAATCACGGACATAAACCTGCCAAACGGAAAAAGCGTTAAGTTAAAACCTTATGATATGAAAATTTGCCCTGTTGATTTGAAGTTAAAAGGCTGTGAGATAGAATTTTCTGATGTGGAAATTTTTGCAAGACTTCAGCAGGAAAACGAGGAGGCAATATTTTTCATAGCCGATAAAAACGCAAATATTTATTTAAAAGATGAAGGTATAATTTCGGGTGACAAAAAAGATTTTGACAATTTAACTTTTGAAAAAGAGGGGAAAATAACCCGATTTGTATTCTTGACCAAAAATTTAGCCGACAAAAGTTGGTTTTTAAAAGATAGATTGATATTTAACGCTGATTATGTACTTCCAAATGGCGCGGCGGCGTTGGAAAAAAGCGGCGAGATTGCATATTACGATTTAAAACACAAATTTGCAAAAAAATATTGTGTGGTTAATGAATTTGGGGATTATGACAAACCGGAGGTGATAGAAAATTTTGATATAGAATTTTGCGCCCCCGAAATTGATTTACATTATGACTATTCAGATTGGCAAAAAATCGGGGCGAAAACGGATTCACTTTCTTGCGGTTTGTACGACGAATTTGTCTGGTACAAAGCACAAATCCCCGACACTCCAAAAGAGATTACATTGAGTGCAAGACATTTGTTTGCGGTTTATATTAACGGTAAAGAGGTTTTGAACAGAAACAGTTACAAAATAGAAAAATTGCAGGAAGTTCCCGAAACCATTTCAATTCCGCTGGATAAAACAATCTTAAATCAGGATATAAACGAACTGACTATTCTTGTACAAAATTTAGGGTTTGACAAAGGATTTTCGGGTGACACAAATTGCCCCAGAGGCTTGGTAACTTTTGAAACAACTCCCGAAATCCCGATTGAATTTTACGTAAAAGAAAAGCTTTCGATAGAACGAGGCGATTTGACGGAAAGCGACAACCCGTATTTGACAAAAATTACAGTAAAATTTAATGTTGAGATGAAAGATAACGTATTTTTTGCAAAATATTTGTCGTTAGAAAATTTCAGATTTAGACGTGCGACGATATTTTTAAACGGAGTAAAAATCGGAAGATACATAAAACGAACGCATGTTCAGGAGAAATTTTATCTTATTAACGAATTTTTACGACCTGAAAACACGCTTGAAATCGTCATTTGGGAAAAGGACAGAAACATAAAATCTTCATGGGGCTTTAAATCCGACATAAAAAATGTTATAATACAAATAGGCACACAGAAGATGTATCAATTAATGAGGTGATTATGGTTGTTGTTCCCGAATTTTTAATCAGACGAGTTTACAAAAAAGGTTCACTGAAAAGAATTGAAAACGGAGCGAGCCTTGAGTTAAAAAATGTTTTAGGCCCCGGGTTTATCAGCGGATTTAATTTTGTGAAAATTAACGATGTTATCTATGAGCCAAAAGATGTCAAATTTATAATGGGAGGCGAACAACTGCTTGGAGAAAGCGTTTCGGAGGCTAGTCCGATTGCATTCCGTCTGGGTCAGGAAGGTACGCTTATTATGACTGGAAAAGACAGTGTTGTTGACGGGTTAAACAAGATTGTTATTGAAGTTATGAACCCCGAAGCAGGAAAAGTTTCTTTATCCGTTGAAGATACCGTTTAATTAAATGATGATTTTTTTAAGAAAATTATTATAATAGATGTATGAAAAAATTAATCGCGATAATTTTCATGCTTACATCCGCCTGCTACGCGGCGGGTTATGTCGGTACTTTGCCGGATGTGACAAGAAGTTTTGTTCCGTCAGAACCCCGTTCTGTTAAACCCGTCTTTGAAGAAGTGGAAAATTTTTATTCTCCAAATCAGGTCAAACCCGCCCCGAGAGACAACCCGACTTTTGTAAATATTATTTTGAAAAAAGATAAAACTTCTCAATATTTGAATGATTTGAACGAATTTATTCCAATGCTGGAAAAAATATACGATTCTATTGAGGACAAAGAAAACGTACAACTGTTTAATGCAAAAGTGTATTTTTTCAACAAGAACGCAGATTTTATGCGTGAAAAATACCTTGATAAGCCCGAAAGCGAATATATATCTTTTAAAAAACTTATGGAATTAAGCTCGCATTCAAAAACCCTTGCGACACTTCGCTCGGAAGCCCAAAAATATAACCCTTATTTGGCTTATGGCGGGGCAGGATATATTTATGACCCCAATAATATTGACGAACAGCTTAATTTTTTAAAAATAGAAATTGAACAGGCTATTTTATTATTGAAAGAGGCTGATTAATCTTCCATTTTTCTTTTAGTCTTTGAATTTCGCCTCTGTTTATTGCCTCGGTTAATTCCATATTGACTGTTTCAATAAGCTTTTCGCTTTCTTCACCTTTTCTGAAAGCTATGGCATAAGGTTCTCTGGAGTATCTTTTGGGTAAAATTCTAACGCTTGAATCATTCATGGTTAGCCCGAAAAGTATTGTATCATCGGCAATCATAGCGTCAGCTTTACCGGCTTTTAGCGCCTCAAAGGCCTCGGGGTAAGTTTTGTATCCGATAATTGTAATGTTTGGAACGTTTGAGCGCAGACTTCCTTCAACGGTTGAGCCGAATACTATAATAATTTTTTTATCTTTAAGCTCCATAAGAGATGAAATTTTACTGCCCCGATTAACCATTAATGCTTGACCTGCAACGTGATAGGGGTTTGAAAAGTCAAGGATAATCTGTCTTTGCGGGGTTATTGACATTGTCGCTATAACCATATCGACTTCGTTTGAGGTAAGTTTCATAATTCGATTTGATGGAGTTACGGGTACAAATTTTACTTTATTTTCATCGCCGAAAAGTCTTTTTGCAATAAGCTTTGCAAGGTCAACGTCAAACCCGACATTTTTGCCGTTTTGGTCTAAAAACCCAAAAGGCGGCGCATCCGTTTTGACCCCGACAATAATTTCGCCACGTTGGTTTATAACGCTTAATGTGTTGGGCGTTTTTTCTTTTTTTGCACATCCGCAAAATAAAAGACACAGAAACACTATTGTTAAAGCTCGTTTAAACATACTTGCATTATAACATAAAGTTATTTAAAATTAAGTTATGGATTTTGAGGAAAAAACACTTGATTTTGAATACGTATATAAGGGCAAAGTTATTGACGTAAGGCGCGACAACGTTGAGATTTCAACGGGCAAAAAATCGGTCAGAGAAGTTGTTGAGCATACGGGCGGGGTGGTAATTTTTGCACAAAAATCACCCGATACGGTTTTAATGGTAAAACAATTCAGATACCCGATAAAACAGACGGTTTTGGAGCTTCCCGCAGGCAAACTTGAACGCGGCGAAGAACCTTTTTCGGCAGCAAAAAGAGAATTGGAAGAAGAAACTGGTTACAGGGCAAATGTTTGGCAAAGTTTGGGGTATATAAATACAACCCCCGGGTTTTGCAACGAAAAATTATACCTTTATAAAGCACAAGAGCTTGAATTTGTCGGCGAACACCCCGATGAAGGCGAAGTTATAGAGTGTTTTGAATATAAAATTGACGATATAATAAACAAAATTAAAAACGGCGAAATTAATGATTCCAAAACAATTTGCGCCATAATGAGGGGCTTATGATTAAGATGATTGCAACCGATATTGACGGAACGATTTTGAGCTGGAATGGAATTTTCAGCCCAAAGGTCGTTGATTGTATCCGCAAACTCACCGATAGCGGGATTAAAGTCGTGCTTGTCACAGGCAGAATGCACAGTTCAACATATCCGCTTGCCGAAAAACTTAACCTTAAAACTCCCGTAGTATCTTACCAGGGCGGCTTGGTAAAAGATTTTGACAACAATATCCTTTATCAAACACAGCTTAATAGCACTTATGCCAAAGAAATTATTAAGTGGGCAAAACAAAAACATGCCCATATAAATCTATATTTGAATGATCAACTCTACGTCGAAAAAGATTGCGAAACAATCAGACGTTATGTTAAAGGAAAGTTTGTTGATTATAATGTTTGTTCCTTTGACGATTTAGAAATCAAAGACGTAAATAAAATTTTGGCGATAGATTACGATGACGCAGATAGAGTAAGTTTGTGGGTTGAAGAATTGAGCAAAAAATATCCCGATTTATACATAGTAAAATCCACGCCGTATTTTTGCGAAATAGGTTCAAAAGATGCCAAAAAGTCGTCGGGTGTTGAGTTTTTGAGAAAAATGTGGGGATTTAAAAAAGAAGAAGTTTTGACAATAGGCGATCAAAATAACGATATAGAATTATTAAAAGCGGGTGGCATAGCCGTTGCGATGGGAAATGCGACAGATGAGTTGAAGTCTTATGCCGACTATATAACCGACACGGTCGAAAATGACGGCTTTGTCAAAGCAGTGGAAAAATTTGTAACAGGTGAAAAATGTATAAAATAGGATTAGGATACGACATACACAGATTAACCGAAGGGCGCGATTTGATAATCGGCGGGGTTAAAATTACACACGAAAAAGGGCTTATGGGGCATTCCGATGCCGATGTTTTAATCCATGCGATTATTGATGCAATGCTCGGGGCATTAGGGCTTTGCGATATCGGAACACTTTTCCCCGATACCGACAAAAAATACAAAGATATTGACAGCACAATCCTTTTGAAAAAAGTTTATGACAAAATAACCCGAAAAGGCTGGCGAATTTCCAATATCGACAGCAACATTATCGCTCAAGAACCTAAAATGATGCCGTATATTCCAAAGATGAAAGAAATTTTGTGCAAAATTCTTGAAACCGAAGAAATTTCCATAAAAGCAAAAACCAACGAAAAAATGGACGCTGTCGGGCAAAAGCTTGCAATAGAAGCTCATGCCGTCGTTTTGCTTGAAAAATAATTATCTGATAAAGTTTGTAAATTCAACATCGGTTACAAGCTCGGGTCTTTTGACATTTGCGGCAGCCTCTTTACATTTCAAAAAGTATGCCATATTGCGCGCCAAAATCCTCAAATTCTGCATGCCTTCTTTGTCCTCTAAAACTTCCTCAGGCATTAGACCGTGTGCTATGTTCCAATATCTGCCCGAAATAATAGGCATTTCGGAAATCGTAAAAAACTTATTCAAAGCATCTAATGTCGAACTTGCGCCCGAACGTCTTGCGATTGCGACTGCTGCTGCGGGTTTTAGGCGAAAAGTTTCTGCCCCTGCTCTGAAACCCGAATAGAACGCACGACTTAAAAAGCTCAAAACACTTCCTGTTGGGCACGCATAATGAACGGGCGAACCGACAATCAGCCCGTCAGCTGTTTTCATTTTTTCGACAAACTCGTTTACTTTGTCATTAATTACGCACTTGCCAAGCTTTGCGCAAGCCCCGCAACCCATACAAGGTGCAATCGGGTCTTTGCCGACATAAACTATCTCGGTTTCTATCCCCTCGTCATTAAGAGCCTTTGCAGCCTCCGACAACGATATAAATGTGTTTCCATGCTCTTTCGGTGAACCGTTTACTAAAATTACTTTCATAAAACCCCCTTTTTCTTATGATAGCATAAAATTTTAATTCAGTCTTAAAAATTCAAAATTCAGATAAGCTGCAAAGATTATCCACAAAAGATAGGGGATTAAAAGGTACGCAGAGATTTTGGACTGTTTATAAAAAAGTGATATTGTATATGCTGTAAAAGCAATCATTAACAAAACGATTAAAAGTGCCATTTGAATATTATGCGACATAAAAAATGTAGGCGCCCACAACAAATTCAAAAGGAGCTGTATTGAAAAAATTACAAGCGGATAGATTCTTTCTTTAGCCTCTCTTACAAAGAAAAAAACGGACACAGCCATAAGAATATACAAAATAGTCCACGCAATCGGAAAAACAAATGCCGGCGGGGTCAAAAACGGTTTGTTAAGTTCTTCGTACCACATAACAAAATTATAGGAATTTGAAAGCGTGTTTTCTATTGACCATCAAGGTAATATTGCTCAAAATCGCTTAAAAACTCGGCGGGAGTTTGATTGTAAAAATTGGCAATTTTTTCAAGAACGGAAATTTTAATACCTTGTTTCAGATTTTCTGTTCTGCAAATAATGGCAGGGTCAATATCAGTTTCTTGCGCAAATTTGTTCAAAGAAATTTTGAGATTTTCTCTGCGGTATTTAATGTATTTTCCTAAATTAGCGTATTGCATTTATTGAGATTATGCAATATAATAAATACAAAATCATTGAGAAATATCAATAAAAGGTAGGAAGCAGGATGTATAAAGTAGTTAGGACGATAAGTTCGTATATAAAAACAGGTAATAAACAATATAAGGAGAAATAGAAATGAAAGAAAAAGAACAATCAAACTTAAACCATGTCATTGCGAGGTGGCAAACCACTCAACCACATAAGGCTTTGCAAAGTAGCGAAGATGTCATTGCGAGCGGAGCGTCGCAATCGCAAAGTTGGTGAAATCCAACGACAATGCGATTACGACGTCGCTGTCGCTCCTCGTAATGACGAAAAATATGTAGGTTGGCATTAGCCAACAGTAAAAAACGAAAGGACAATAATATGACAAAAGAATTAGTAAATGAAAAAGTAGCAAAACAAAACGGTAGTCGTGACACAATCCCCACCCCTTGCGGGCGGGGAAGTGGTTGTGTGAGCGAAGCGAGCTACAACCACAGGGGCGGGGTTCATACC
>CANQML010000029.1 GCA_947624935.1 Candidatus Gastranaerophilales bacterium | reverse complement strand
ATTGTATCTAAACTGAAAATGAGCCCGGTACAATACCGAACTCATTCTCTTGCAATTTAATATTTACTTTTGTCTAATCTTTGGGGGTCACTTCAATTTTTCGGGGAGCAATTTTTATGCTTTCAAATCAAACTGCTCTTTAAGTAATTCCCTGCCTCTTGAAAGACGGCTTTTCACAGTGCCTTCGGGAATTTTTAAAATTCTTTTTATATCCTTTATCGGATAGCCCTCCACATAATGAAGAATTACCGTAATGCGGATTTTTTCCGGCAGAGCGTTTAACGCCTCTCCGATTTCAACGCTTATATAAGGATTATCACGCGACGCCGCATCGGGTAAGGTTTCCCCGATGTCGGCAAATCGTTTTTTCATTCTAAGTTGTTTTTTACAGCAGTTTATTAAAATACTCGTAAGCCACGTTGAAAAATATTCCTCTTTTTTTAAACTGCCGAGCCTCGTATAAGCAATAAGAACCGCGTCGTGTACGGCGTCCTGCGCGTCCGCCTCATTTTTTAAAATTGACATTGAAACGCGGTAGAGCGTCTGCTCGTTTTTTAAAACAAGCCTTTCAAATTCGGAATTGTTCATTATTCTTTTACCTTTACAGAAAAGTATACCGCGGAATATAAAACTTTGTTTTCAGCAGGTATTTTTATGTCGGAAATCCCCGTGCCGTCAATGTTAAAATACGCGTTGTCTATCATATCGCTGTCACATCGGAAACCGACAGTAAAGGTTTTTGTTTCTCTCGGTTTAAGATTAAAGATATATAAATCGTCCTTTTTATGTCTGTTTACATATCCTTTTTTATACTGATAACATCCGTCGTCCGCGTTCGGGTCCGAGGAATAAAAGCTGTGCATACCAAGCACGCCTTTTTTCTTCTGCATAGCTTTAAGATAAACGTTTATTCCCTGATTATAAAGAGTTTTGTCGGTATTGTTTTTGTAGGTAATATCGACAAGGACAAATTTTTGCTCAACAGATAAAGAGCCTATTTTCTCGTCCCTTGTATTTACTCCGTCGCCCCATTTCCACTTTTCACGTTCTCTGGGCTTTAACGTGCCGTCTGAATTTATATATTCATCACTACTCTGTCCCCAGAAATAGAAACTTCTTTTATCAAGATTTTTAACATTATCCGATATTTTAACATTTGAAAGAGACACGGTATAGGAGTCTTTTCCAAAATTAATTTCTTTATTCTGTTTTTCGGGAATATACAATGATTTCACGCTGTATTCCTCACCGCTTTTTTCCGTTTCGGATATATTGTACTCCGTACAGTCGTTCTTTGTACCCTTCACAATCTGAACATTTTTAAGGAAATTTACAGCCTCTTTTTCCGTAACATCGGAGCCTATATAAGCCCCTAAAATTATATTAACATTTTCAAAATAAACGTTTATCCGCTTTGAGCCGTTTTCAACGGGATTTTCCGCTTTGTCCGCTATAACGGCAGAATGTCCGTTGATTTCAGTTTGCTCATAGTCCTCAATATTAGTCAAAAGCTCGCCCGTGTTATTTTTATTCGGACGCAAAAGCCACAAAGAAATATATCCGTTTTCACTTTTCGGAGTTTTAAAGTATTTTATTCCCTCAATATAAGTATTAAAACCTTTCGGCAAATCAACCTTCAGCTTTACATATTCGGGAGAATTTTCAGCCTCCGTTTTTTCAACATTAAGCTCAACGCCGTAGTTTCCGACCTGCTCAGCTATCATTGAATAAATTTGTGTAACGGCAAACGCCCCGCAGGGAACGGCGATTAAAAGCGCCGAAAGAACAGCCAAAACTTTTAAGCCCCGTTTGGAGCCTGCTTTTTTAGGATTTTTAATTTCAGCCTCTTTTATACTCTCCCTCACGGAATACGAAAACCTTTCGGGAACGGGTTTAAACGCGGATTTTAAATTTTTCATAATATCATTCCTTTTTTAGTTTTTGAATGACCATTCTATATATTAGAGTATTTTAACACCCGAAAAGTTCAGTCGATTTTTAATTTTTATATAAACTGCGGTTTCCGCAAAATAAAAATACCCCTTTCGCAAAAGGGGCGTTTATCAGTCAGAAATTTTTCTGTACATAACCGCGAAAATCACAGCCAACAGCACGGCGAAAGCTATCGCGACAATCCATACATTTATCATTGGAAGAAAACAGTCGATTAATCTGAGCAAAAACGTTGTCGGAAAAATTGACAAAATCAATGTAAGCAGCCACGCCTTTTTAATAACCAGCGATTTTATCTCCGACTTTGAATATGAAACTCTAAGCCTTGTAACTCCCACGGAAAATACAAGCCCGCTCGCAACAAGCGTAAACAGCGCAACCGCGTCAAATATAATCTCCCAGTGCGTATAAAATAAAATCCTGAACGCCCATATTGAGTACAGCCCTGTAACCGCGCCGAGGAGCGCTGAAAAAACTCCGATAAAAATTGAAATGACGTATGTAATTTGAAAAATATTCTTAAGATTTTCCTTACTCTCAACCTCAGTAACCTTGATGTTCGCGGGTTCTTTTTTCTCTCCTGCAAAAAGCTCGTCCACGCTGACGTCAAAAATCCTGCTAAGCTCAGGCAGCATTGTAATGTCAGGAAAGCCGTCCCCGTTCTCCCATTTTGATACGGTACGGTTGCTTATATTAAGCATTTCCGCAAGCGACGCCTGCGTTAAATTTTTCTCTTTTCTAAGTCTGCAAATAAATCTACCTGTAGTTTTTGCGTCCATATTACACCCGCTTATTTATATTCTAAATTTATATAAATCATAATAGATAACTCTCACTAATTCAACGAACAGCACGGGGAAAACGTCCACGCATAATGGAGTTTTACTTTTCGTTTTAATTTTAGTATAATCAATTTAATAAAAAATGCAAATATAGTTTTAAGAGGCGCATATGGAAATTTTTGATACATATAACATTAACCGTGAAAAAACGGGTAAAAAAATCACCCGAGGCGCAAAACCTCCGAAAGGCTTGTTTCGTCTCGTCGTTCACCTATGTATAATAAATTCCAAGGGTGAAATGCTTATCCAGAAAAGGAAGTCCGACAAGAAAATGTTTCCCGATATGTGGGACATCTCGGTCGGGGGCTGTGCAGTTTCGGGCGAAACAAGCGCGCAGGCAATCGGCAGAGAGCTTTTTGAGGAACTGGGAATAAATATAGATTTTACATTTATACGCCCGTCGCTGACCGTAAATTTTGACGAGGGGTTTAATGATATTTACCTTATTGAAAAGGATATTAACCTCTGCGAATTAAAATTGCAAGAAAAAGAAGTTCAGGAAGTAAAATGGGCGACAAAAACTGAAATTTTAACAATGATTGACGAAGAGTTTTTTGTACCCTACCGCAAATCGCTCATAAGCACATTTTTTGAAATAAAGGGAACCTGCGGAACATTTAAAAGTGATTTTAAAATTCATAATATGAAACTGAATCCCGAGCCGTTCGGGCTTATCGCTTCCGAAAAAAAGACGTTTGAGCTTCGCCTGAATGATGAAAAGCGAAGAAAAATAGAAACAGGCGATACAATTGTATTTACAGATACACGTGACAGCTCACGAAAACTGTCGACTAAAGTTGTCGATATACACCGATTCAAATCATTTTCCGAGCTTTACAAAAATCTTCCGCTCACAAAATGCGGTTATACCGAAAAGGACATTTCAACCGCCAAGCCTGAAGATATGGAGATTTATTATTCAAAAGAAAGGCAAAATAAATACGGCGTAATCGGGATAGAATTAAAACTTATATAAAAACCGGGGTCAGAACATTTGGGAATATTTAAATTATAAAAATTAGAGTTAAGAATTATAATGCTAACAATAAATGTATAT
Source organism: Candidatus Gastranaerophilales bacterium (assembly GCA_947624935.1). Lineage (GTDB taxonomy): Bacteria > Cyanobacteriota > Vampirovibrionia > Gastranaerophilales > Gastranaerophilaceae > SIG32. The sequence continues at coordinate 16,700 of CANQML010000029.1, read as the reverse complement.
GTCCTATAAAAAACAAGAGCAGAAATATTTTTAGAAAATTAATTTTAAAAAATCATTACGTGAGGAGAATATAAAAAATCAGTCGTCATCATTATCGTCATTCTTTATTTTTTTAGCTTTGTTTTTGTCGGTTTTTACTATTACTGCAACCGCTGCGACCGACGCGATAATTGCTAAAATTATAAATATCGCAGTAGCTCCGAGCGATTTTCCTCCGCCTAAGGTTGAATCAAACGCCGAAATCAGTCCGTTATCATCATTATCCGCAGAACCCTCATTAATATCTTTATTTTCATCGTTACTGTCTGACTTTTCAGAATTTTCTTTGAAATCTTTGTCCGCAGAGTTTCGGCGTTCTCGTGAGTAATCACCCAACCCCGAACTTTTTCCCGCTCCGCTGACGCTCACCTTGCAAACTGTTCCTTTCGGAGCCTTAAAATTTTTCGCATTATTATCCACGCAGTCAGAAACGGAGATATTAATATTTGAATTTCCCTCTTTTATTGATTTAAAACTCACCGTTACAATCTGCGACATTTTATTTATCGTGACTCCGCCCGCACAGAGAAAAATCACCTTAACCTTTGAGTTTTTGTCATTGTATTTAACCTGTGAATTGCTTACGGATGAGGACACGTTGCGAAATGAAACAGCCGACTTATCGTATTTCAAAGTAAAGGTAGCGCAGGAAAGCACCTTTTGCGACTGCATTTCGACCGATACGTCAAACAGCCTGTTATTGCTGACTGAAATATTATTTGTTGACAGCGAGCTACTCGCACAAAACACGGTTGTCATAGAGAAAACCACAATTATCACCACAGCCAAAGCGCAAACGGAACTTTTCAATCTCATTCTCCTTTATATCACTTTTTATGTTGTGTTTAACAAAATATTAACACATTTACTCAAACGTTGTAAAGTTTTTTGTCGAAATTCTTTTGAAAAAGTCGAAAAAAGTCATCCATAGATAAATTTAAGCATTGCAAACCCCCTATGGCAGTTTTTAATTCTGCCATAGGGGGGAACTACTTTTTTACTCTGTTTATAAAAGCGATTTATTTATTTTTAACCTTAACTTTAATCTTAAATGCTACGCCGTTTACATTAACCGTAATTTTTGCAAATCCCTTTTTTAGTCCTTTTATTTTGACTGATTTTGCGTTAGCTTTTGAAATTACCCTTGCGGTTTTTTTATCGGAGGTTCTATATATGTTTTTCACCGACTGCGCCTTTCCTGTAATTTTAACATTTAAGACTTTTCCTTTTTTAACCGTGTAGGTCTTTGAATTTACTAATTTCTTTTTGTCTATTTTTATTTTAACGTTGCTTTTCACAGTTATTTTACAGCTTAATTTTGTGCCGTCTGTAATAGTAGCCGTAATATTAGCCGTGCCTTTTTTCAAAGCGGTCACTTTGCCGTTTTTTATTGTCGCGACCTTCTTGTTTGATGATTTCCAGCCTTTGACCTTTGCTCCTTTAACGGTAACCTTGCAGGTATCTCCTGCTTTCAGCCTGTTTTTATCCGCAAGAATTTCAGGTTTGGTATATTCGGCCTTATCCTCGTAATTATTAACAGGCGGTGTAACAGCGCCCGTTGTCGGTTGAGTTTCCCCTGTAGTCGGCTGAATTTGAGATGTCGGCTGTGTATTCGGTTTAGTTGTTTCTGTATTTGAATTTTCGCCATAGCCGTAACCCGTTATAGTAAAGTGGGTATCACCGCTTTTTTCGTAAACTTCTTTTACCTCTGCAATCGAAATTCCACTTTCGTACGCCCTCTCTATGGTAAGAACATTACTCCCTTTAATGAGGTAAAGCTCCTCGCCGTAGCTTTCTTTATTTTCAATTGTATAACTTCCCGCGTACTCAACAGTCTTTGACGGCAAGCCCGTATTATTAGGGTCATTATCTGTTCTTCCGAGGATGAGAGTGTAATCCCCGACTTTACCGAGTTCCTTGTACTCGTAGACACGCGTTGTGAATTTATCATTCTTAACAAGATAGTCCGCATAAGCTTTCTCATTTCCCGAAAGCTTTCGCGCCGTGATGTCGCCGTTTGTGAGGTTTACTGCGTTTAAAACTTCTTTATCCTCAATCAGTCCCGAATCAACAGCCTCTTCGAGAGTATAAACATCTAATTCCTCACCAAAGTAATGGAAAATAAAAATTCCGTCCTCCTTGGAAAATCCGTAATAAGGATGAGTTAAAAGCCAATCGTTAAAAGTTGAATAACAGGTCATATTGCTCTTGTAATAATTGCTGTAAACGGCAATTGAGCCAATTCCGTTATTGACGTTAATCTTTCCAATCTCCTTGAGATTTTTTATCACTGAGGTTGTGTATACACCATCGGGATTAAATTCCCGCAATTTTTTAAGAAAAGCTCTGCTTTCTTTTGTAAGCTCAATAGCGTTCCAACCGTCGCCGAAAAGCCCCGTAAAGCCCATAATATCAGTCATACAACCGTCATCAATAACGCCCTCGTTATAAGCCTTTTCAAGTGTGTAAGCACGGTCGTCCTTGATAATATAAATCCCTATATCATAACACGGCTGTTGCTCATATGATGTAAAAAAATAATTTCCGACAGTCTTGCTGTAGCAAAGATCGGTAAACATCCCAGCGCCTGCTTTGTAAACATAAACATCGTTAACCTTTCCGAATTTTTCGCAAAAATCGGGATTGTAACCGCAGGAATGAAGAATTTCCTCAAATTTTTTAATTTCCTCGTTCTCATTCGTTGAGGTATCTTCCGTACTGCTGACTTCAACTTCATTTGCGTAAACCGAGGCAGTCGAAAGCGCGGAGAACGCTATCAGAAGCGCCATAAAGACTGATAATAACTTAAAATGTTTCATAAAAAACCTCCTTTATTACTACAACCTTGAAAGAGTAAATTTTGTGACAGTTTTTTATATAAAATTAATTTTATTAAACAAACAAATTAAAAACATATTTAACTTGACATAAAACTGTTTGCGTGATAAAATAATATCTGTGTCAAAATGACTTACATCACATTGGTAAAATTAAAACAAAACATATAGGGGTATAGCTCAGTTGGTAGAGCAGCGGTCTCCAAAACCGCGTGCCGAGGGTTCGAGTCCTTCTGCCCCTGCCAAAACAAGTCCTTGAAAACGGCTTAAACAAGCCGTTTTTGGGGATTTTTGTTATGCCTTTTTCTCTTTAATCGTCCGTTTTTGAAGTCTATTTCTACAATTTTTGAGGATTTTTATTTTGCTTTTGCATTTTTTCTTCGTAATTTTTCCTCGTTTCTATCATTTTTCTATCAATCTGTTATTTGTTGGTGTTTATTTTGTTGTATAAAAAATTGTAGAAATTATACGGTAGCAACCATAAATACTTCCATCTACAAGAAATAATATAATCGACTATATACATTGTCAGTTTGCTGAACTATTCTGTTCCAACGCGATGGTTACGAACGCTACAAAAGAATATGTCTACACAAGAGAACATCAACAAAGTGATTCAGAGAACCGAGGCTTTCATCACAAAAGAAGTCGCTGTTCCCTCGGAAAAATCCTATCATTGCCTTGCAACGGAAATGTCATTTACCAATATCTAAAGTTTTGATCACATTTTAATACCTCGAAAATCTAAACTTTAATACAGAGATGCAAAATGAAATCATTGTCTGAACAAATTTATAGTCCTTACACAATGCAGAGCGATTATTGGTGGTCCAACCTGATACTGCTTGCCTATGAAAAACGCCCCATCGGATTATAAGAACAATGCAATTGCGATACCTGAAACAACAACAAAAAGTATTATTATACTATAACCTACTCACTTCCGGCAAACCCTACTCCCTCCTCGACGACACTGAAAAACAGGCAGGAGTACTCTTTTCTCAGCTGGTAAATGAACATGCTGAGAAAAGAAAATATTACATAGAAGCTTAAAGCAACAGATCAAATGGTGTGAGTTCAGAAGATGAACAATATTCACATTAGTGCATCTAACATAACCAAAAGAATAATTTGTAATTAACAAACAAAAAGCCCAGCAGAGATAGCCTGTTGGGCGTTATCCAAGCGTGAATTTTGATAGAAATGATCAATCAATATATAGCAAGTTCTTCTCCGCTGGAGTAAAATAGTTATCTTCAATATTTTCTGCCTGTGACTTTAAACAATTAACTAGCTTCTTGAATTTATCATTATGAGTATAAGCATCATCCCATTTTGTTTTATACATGTGCTTAATTACAAAATCAACGAAATGAATAGGAGATAATATTTTATCAACAGGAATCCTAATATCAGTTTCTATCCCGATATGTAAGTGAGCATAAGCATGATACATTTCTGTGTATTCTGTTTTGGCAACATCATACCGTATTGGACAAGCGTAAAGCAAATCTTTATCTCCTAGCAAATAGTATTCATATTCTCGTTCGATTGTATCGATATTTTCGTCAGTTGCATATGTATCATAAAATTCATCAAATGACATATTCTTTTCAACTCTGTGTAGAAAAGAGTAGTGAATGTCATTTTCATTGCGAGATGTAAATTGAAACAAACTACCATCTTCTAACATAATATCATAATCTCTGTTCTCTGATGCAGTTATAAAAGTTTTTTTATAATCCCCATCATGAAATGTTTGATAGTATGTGTCAGAGTATTTTTTCGGTTGCAAACCTTTCCTCTTATAAGTTGTATTATAAGAAATTTCGACTGTATCAAGGTATTTTAAAATTTCTTCAATTGAAGTTAATATTTTTGCAGTCTTCATTTTTCATCACCATATATTTCTTCAAGTATAGAAGAAATATCCTCTTTGTTGTATCCAGATTGTTTTAATTCTTTTATTTTTTTCTTTATTTTATTATCCTTAGTTGATTTTTTTCCTCGTTCGATAGTATATTTAGTTTCTGTTTGAATGAATTTCAAAATGAAATCATCATTAATTACTTGATTGATTTCTTTCCATAGTTGATCATCTTCTATATTTACACCACTAATCTTAAGCCATCCTTTGGCTCTTGTAAATGCCGTAAATATTTTGTTACGCATAGAACGTCTGTTTTTTCTCGGCTGAAAAACTTGAGTTCCCATGACATATACAATAGCTGCTTCATTACCTTTTGCTTTATAAACAGTGGATAATGTTACTGAACCTTCTTCAATAAAACCTTTAGAATAAAAAGAATCAGTAATGTTAAATGTATCAATATCCTTAAAGTTTAACATTGTACTTAATGAGCTAAGTTGGCCTTTGCTATTTTTATCATCAAGACATATGACAATTATATCATCAGGTCGAACATTTTCATGTTTAATATTATACTCAATGCTGTCAGAGACCCATTTGATTTCTTCTAAATCAGACGATAGGGATTTTAACTCAATAATTTGTTTTGGAGTTTGAAAATCGGATATTAGCAAAGGACTATTCTCTTTTGGACGTTCGATCACCATTCTATCACCAATACGGCAGTCGCCCTCCAAAACATTATATCCGAAATCAATCCAATGTTGTTTATTCTCAAGGGACTGAATAAGTGAATCGTTATAAATACCAAAACCTATCGCATGGGCAAGCACAAGTATCTCCCTAGGATTTCGATAAGTTTTTGCAAGAACGACATCATTATTTAAAGCTTCATATTGCTCATTTAGCTTTACTAAATCTATGCCCTTTGCGCCATATTTATTTTCAAATGTCTTAATAGTATCCTGAATTTTTACATCATAAATGTTTTGTAGATCATCATAACACCATACCAGGCAATCATCTTTTACAATGGCTCGACAAAGTTGATAAAAAGGCGGTTGGAAGTCTTGAGCTTCATCAATTAGTACATAGTCATATTCTTTAACAAGGCTTCCAGATGTTTTTTCTAACAAATCGTCACACACAATATTAAAAGGATCACCAAAGCAAGCTTTTTCTTTAGCTTGTTTGAAAGTTAAAGGGATAATGTTGTTGTTTTTACAAGCAGAATAATAAACACCGGCCACATTTTCGCCACCCCAAGAATGTTTTATATGAATTTTATTAAAATCAGGAAGGGAACCGTCACCAAATAGTTTGTAAAAACGTGTAATCATTGTTTCTATATAGTCATATAAACTCTTTGTTAAAAATGTATATAGTATTCTTTTATTCGGATCTCTAAGATGAATCAAAGCTGCTTTCATGCAAAGTATTATTGTTTTACCAGAACCAGCTAAACCACGGATACGCTGTGGTCCATTAATTTGAGATAAAGCTGCTTGTTTTTGATCTTTATCCAAATAAGCCATTTGTTGCTCCATCTTGTTAAGAATATAACCCTTTGATGTCGTATCGTCAACGGAGATTTCCCTTACCTTAGGTTTAAGTATGGCTTTTGCTCCTTCTAAGATAGAACAAATTTCTTTTATCATATCATCGGTCATCTGAAAATTATCACTGTCTATCATCAATAAAACGTCACTTTTTTCCTTGCATATAGTGTTTTCAATATCATAATCTATAGAATTTGCAAGGGGCAAATACAATACTGATCGTAAATCAAAAGATAGTTCTCGCTTGTTTTTTCCTCGCAGACCTTTACTTTTAATGAATTTAGAAAACAAATAGTTTTCGATTTGTGAGGTTTCCTCATCAAGAATAGATACTTCGCTTGTTTCAGATACTGGTGAACAATTTACTACTAGCACTCCTGCGGTCGGGGAAATTAAAAGAATTTTAGGAGAAAGGGCCTGGTCTTCAATATCAACATATATGGGGTATTCATAATATATAATGGCACCATCGAGATCTTGTTTTTCATCACACAGATAATCGACTAATTCTTTACTTATTTCATCTGAATAATATTTATCCGTGCTAACGATTAAATTCATAGCTACACTCCTTTCCTTGATAATTACATAAAGTATCTAAAGTCATATGATTGATTTAATAGTGCTATGCTCTGTTTTGCCATTTTTGCGACAATTTTTGAAAAATCAACAGTGACAGGGAGATTCTTATATAAGCAATCCCCACTATTCCAATTCATTTTCGTAAGCATCATTATCTCGTTAACGATTAAATCAGCACTACTCTCGCCTTGGTAACGCTTTACTAAAATAGGATCAGGTATCCCTCGGCTTCCTTTATAATAGTTTTTATTACCTAAAAGTTCGGCATCTTTAACACAACCGTGTGTCCAAATTAGAAGTTTATCATCGTCAATTTTTGTTGTTAAACCTCTCTTTACAGAAAAACCGCTCATCCCCTCATTGTACTCACCATTAAATTGTATAGCACGCCAAGCAGAGTATTCTTGGATTTGTAGGAGCTCAACATTTTCAATACTAGCTAAAGCCATATTAATACCTTCAATTTCAGATTGCTGAAAATCTGAAGATTTGTGGACAACAACTCGCTTTAACTTTGCTGTCGATGAAGAACGATAATAAGCACGCAAAAGATTTCCAATAATATATTGTGCATCTTCTTTACTCATATAAGGGTTTTTCCTAATTACTTTAGGATCTTTAAGTTGGTTTATAATTAATCTCATTCCATTGCCACAGGAGTCAAATAGCTGACTACATCCTACATAATATCCACCATGGCTAAGCTTTGAATAACTAATACCTATAAATGCCGTTTCGTCATCAAAATATCTAGGTCTCCACAATTCTCCGTTGGCCTTTGCAAAAATGCCCGTTGATAATCCCCAATTAACTTTTAATTTTCGATTATCATCTATTGACTTGTCCTCAACAATCTGAACCTTAATATGGTGATTTGCACAGAATAGCTTAAGCGCATCGTGCAAGTCGAATGAGTCCTTCTGACGCAAATGGGTAGCTTGTATTCCTATATGGATGATCAAAACATCAAAATCATCGACTTTATCAAGTAGTCCATTAATTTTAGATGTTAGCAACGAATAATAGCAGTTTGCATTTTCTATAGAAGATAAATCATCATCATATGTCAAAATCAATGGACTACCTTTTTTAGGTAGTTCTAAACCTCTCCTATAGGTTTTTTCAAAACCTGGATAATCAACAAGAAAGCCCTCTTTTTTATTGGATGTACAATTGCTATGTAGCTTATAAAGATGCATATAAATTGATTTCAAACTGTTTGTGTGTGACAAAACCGCTAATCTTACTGGTGGACGTTCTCCAGGAAACATTGCATCGAACGGGCCGTCCTCTACTAAACCTTTTAATTGATTAACATAGCATTGTTTGGATAGCTGCATCTTAGGTTCCGAAAACTCGTAAGCTTCTAACGAGGGCCACTCTCTTTTCCTGAGATAGCCACCATTACTTACGGCAATTTTATCGAATTTCAATTTAAAGTCACCTAAAGCAAAAGAGAATCCAGTATTATCATTAATAATCTTTTGCCACGATAATAAACAGTCACCAAATTTATTGTTATATCTTTGCGATATAATAGAATTAGTTATATTTTTTTTCTCTTCCTTTGATATTTCAGACCCATTTGTTTTAATTACTTCGATTGTTGGGGTGATAATTAAATATAATGCATTGTTGTTATATTGCAACGACAATGATGCTGCTTCATAAAAACTATATTGTCGATTAGGAGCAACGGTTAATGTACTTGTATTAATAATTTTTCGTTTTCCTATTCTTCGTAAGAATTTTATATTAGTTAAAGAAATATATATCACTTCATACAGAAGAGAAAGTTCAACGGAATTATCGCGATTTACAAAAAGATTATTAAAATCCATTTCATAGATGCTGTCTGTAATATATGGTTTAATGTGCTTAAGATATTGTTCTTCACAAGCAAAGTAAATCATCCTTTTTTTTAGGACGGCTGCTATTGGCATATCGCCAATTATCTCTCTTAAGGATTTATAATCCTCAATTGAGGTTTTTGCACAGCGTATTGTTTTGGGAATACCTCCTTGTTTTGTGATAAAAGCGTTGAATTTTATAAATGGTTTTTTTCTTAATGAGCTAACAAAAGTAAATGGTGATAATTTAGTTTGTGTTTTTCCCAATTTTGATATAGTTGCTTCTTCTACACATTTAGACAAATAAATTCTATACAAAAAATCATCAAAATTCGAAATCTCTACGATACTAACATCACGACCACATTGCTCAATTTGTCCTAATATTTCAGCGACTTTTTTGCTAACTCCATAATTCTTGAGGGTGCACCAGTAAATCCCTTTAGATGCAAACGAAGAATTGCTTATATTGCTTTTTAACCAACTCATGACCGATTCATCATTACCAGAATAGCCAACTACAAGAAGTTGATTTTCAGATAATTTTGTTGCAGAAAATTGACCTATATGTTTCTCAAGTTTTTTAAGCTCGTCCTTTGTGTTTTGAATCTTGTCATATAAGTAGTCGCCGTGCATTTTAATGATTTGTGGAATATTGTCAACAATATTTATTTGGGGATTTACAGATGAAGAAATCGTAGCAACCTGTTGTAACGGGTTTATTGATTTTATTCCAAATTCAATAAGAGGATCGAAATTAGTTGTTAAAACAGTATTGAGGATTTTTTGATTAATTAAAGAACCTAAGCAAAGGTAACCTATACTAGGTTTTTTTTGGCTTGTTCTTTTATATATATAGTCTCGTCTTGATTCTACAGTAGGATAGCATTTTTCAAAATAAAAAGAGTATTCATGAACATCTCCATATAAAGGGAATCCATATAAACCATCAAAATAATTTTGAAGTGCATTTCGTGTTGCTTCGGATTGCAAGTCTTTATAGTATTCTTCGGATATTTTATTAGCCGTACAATAAAGTTTACGTTTAAATTCCCAAACCATATCACTTGCAGATGGAACACCAGATTGAATAGAAGCACCTGCACCCAGGAACAGACTTAACACTCCATCCGGGATATTTTCAATTGTTCGGATATATTCTTCCATCGATAAGCGTTTCATAGTTTTACCTCCCTTATTTGAAACTATCACTCACAAAGACCATTTTATTAATTGACTCTTTGGCTCTAACCAAGGAATTGTTAACGGTCGAAACTTCATCAATTGCCCAGTTTGCAAAAAATTCTCATCAATAACATCTTTACTCTTTTTGATTATTTTGGATAGCTATTCTTCATCTGAAACAACAACCGGTTGAACAGCAGTATTTAATTGGGCCCCTTTTCAAATTAATCAACACATTGGAGATAGAGCTTTTATATTGAACCTTAATAACGTAAATTATCCTTCTCATGTTTCCGATTTTGGATTCTCATATCGCATCAACAATCGAGTCCGCTGAAGTTCTTACTTCCGCATGATTTTTAAATTTGAGTAACTTTCCGATTATTACGATCTTTTTTTAGTTTAATCGTGGAGGGATTTTGAAACGTTTACAGTAACAGGTTTCTTGAGCTGTGCGGCGATCTCTTTTGCGATTGCGCAACCCCCCGCATACTCCTTACTGTTGTATTGAGAGTTGTATTTCGGCATGTTGGGAATATCGAGATAATTATATCCAAGTATAATATTCTTATAAAAGGTTGCATATTCCCGCGGATTGACATATGTAAACAGTTCGCTAATCGTCGCAGTTCCCATACCATTGATGGATTTGATTACATCCTAACACTTTCCAATAGAACTTGTACCGTAAAGTAATTCAGCCAACTGCTTTTTGAGTGCTACAAAACCGTTGTCGGTAATTTGTTTGTCGACAATATATTTTTTATTGCCCCAAATGAGTATAAACCAAAGTTTGCATGTATAATCTAAGAACTCCTCAGTCCTAGCTAAAATCTTGTCCTTTGTAAATGACTAATAGTATTCTTTGCGCTCAGCCCAATTTTTCTCACAATATGTAGCAATGTTTTTCTTTTATTGAAAAATAACAAATAGATTTAGATAGCTTGAACTGATTAATACTTCACCTACTCTAATGTTAATTTGATATTATCATTCGTATAAGATTTCTCAACGATATCTTTAATCTTTACAATTTGCTTATAAGCATTGGCTTTATCAACAAAAGTACTTTTTAGAGGTTTGAGATAATTTTCTTCGATTTTCGAAGTTTTGTTTGGAATTTGAAAATCATCAAAAAAATCAGCACGTAAGTGTAACATGGTTGAAGCAATTACAAACCATTTCTTAAAATATGCATTACCATATTGGCTGGAAAGCAAAAGAAACGTCCAAAAACTTTCGTTTTCGATCCGGGGATGATATTTTACTAATCCGTTAGAAATAATCGCCCGTTTATCCTCAAGAACAATTGCCACTTCGCCTGGTTTTCCGTCTTTTGCAAACAATATATCGCCAATTTTTATGTCTTGTTCTAGTTGAGAAAGAAACGATTCTGCACAATAACAATCTGGTTCGTGATTGATATCATAATTCATAATATCACTTGTTTTTACAAAAGGAACACATTCCTCCTGATAGAATGCACTGCCAATCTCATCTCCCTTAGACAGATTGTGTTTTTCAAAACTCATATTGCCGTTAATTTTGCTGACAATATCTATAGTTCTATCTACATCTTCACGATAAAAGTTAGGTGTAAGCATTTTTTGTTTAATCGGGATGGCTTAACTACAAATTTAAACTGCGGAGAATCAGAATATGGCAACTTAAAGTTCGTGTTAAATACATCTATGATACCTTGGATTTTTGAAACACTTTTATAGTAAATTTTAAAAGCTGATAAATACTGTTTCATTATAAAATTATATTTATCACGATAAGGCATTACTTTTAAAGCAGCTATTTTCCCTTGATTCAAAAATTTTTGTTTTGTTATAGAATACGTTCCTCTTACTTGGATACGATTAATTTTAGAATTCAAAAAATAGTTTAAAATGCTGCTTCTTCATGAGTTTTAGTATGTAAAACAACGGTATTTTGGCTCATGTTCATCTCCGGAATTGTTGGCGGACACAATGCTGCTTTACCCATAAATTTTCACGTCATTGTGTATATGATATCATATGGCCTTGTTATTGATCTTTTTAGATTTTTATTGTGAAAATTCTCGTTAATTAAATACAAATCATTTGTATTTATAAAATGGCGAGAAACAGCAGATGTTTTTATAAATTGAACGCCTTTATTTTTACAGAACAAATATGCCGGAGGTGTAGAGCCACCTTTTACATCACCTTTTATATATTCTGCAAGCGATGGATTGTTTTTCATACCGTTTCTAACAAATAAATAATTAGGATTATAATTACGAGGATAAAATGATGTGGATGATATTGAAAAAAGATTAGTTATAAATATTTCGAGATTTGACATATTCTATTAATCTCCTTGTGATTTCTTCAAAATCATTGTCAATAACAGGGAAATCGTCTTTAATAATACATTCTCCATCTTCATCACGTTTGTATATTTCTTTTCCTCTTCTATCATGCCCACAGGTTTTTGCAATGGCCATAAAAGTATCAAACGTTTGTGGCAAACCTGCTGCTTTTTTCTTTTTTAATACAAGTAACGATGTTTTGGTGTCTGTAGACGGAAGGAACGATTCTACGGAACAGTCTATTATTGCCACTATGTCTGCATTATCTAATATGTATTGACGTACATATTCCAAGCCATTGTTGCCAAGAATGCCATCCGGCAGTACTATAGCAATTCTTCCGCCGGGTTTAAGTAATTCTAGACATCTTTCGATAAACAAAATATCTGGTGTTCTGCTCTCGTCCACTTTCTTTGTTTCAACCCATTTCTCATCTAAACCTTGTTCCCATTTATGGCTCAAATGGTAGTGTTCAAGGATTTTTTTATCATCAATAACACACTTCTTACCGAAAGGCGGATTGGTCATTATAATATCAACCTTATTTTTCTTTATTTTTGAGGTGATTTTTCCAGGCCACAAAGGCAAAGGTGTTAACGAGTCAAAATGGAAGATACCCGTATGTCCATCATCATTTAACACCATATTCATTTTTGCAACTCTAGACAAATCTGGATTAAAATCAATACCTCTAATGTATTTGTCTGTTTCCTAATATACTTTAACGCCATAACTAAAAAACCACCTGAACCACAAACCGGGTCGCAAATAGTTTCATCTATTCTTGGCATAAGAATTTCAGTCGCCATTGAAACAATTTCTCTGGGCGTGAAAAATTCTACGTGTTCTCCATGCAAATTAGCACCAACAAACGTTTCAAAAGCAACGCCTTTAACATCGACATTTGTATCTAGCAATGAATATTTTTGTAATTCTGCTATCGCAAAACACAAACAGCGATCATTCAAAAGGATAACATCATTGCTTTCAAAAATATTGTCCTCTTGAAAGCGCGTTTTTACTTTTTCAAAAAGTTCAGAAATTCGGTCTCTGACATTCTTAATTCTCTTATCACTTTTTTGCTCTTCAGGAGTAATATAGAATACACTCTTTTCATTAAACAAATCCTTTTCATCTTCTATTATACAGAAAAGGATTTTTAATATTTCTGAAAAACGCTTATCTTGAGTTAATCCTTGATTACTAAAAAATAGTTGTTGCATCGTTTAAAAACACCTTTAAGGTCAGTACATCTAACAAGATCATTTTTCTAATATTTTCCTATTGAATCCACGCTTTCCTTGTATTTGGGTATATCCGGCAATTCCATAATCTCCTTCATGGAATACCAGCATTCAAAATTATTCTCCATAGTGGAAGCCTCCGTTTTTTCAAAAATATAGTGTTATAAAATATATTATAACACATTCCGTGAAATAATTCAAAGTTTAATAAGGGTTTATTTGGGGTTAATTCGAAAAAGTCATTAATTATTTATAAATATATTTAACAAAACGTAGTTATATGGAAAGATGATTTATGTAGTTACAGTAGTAAGGGATATCTGCGACAACTATGACATGGATGTTCGTAAATACAAATTGCGTATGGAACCGAAAAGTCAGATAAAGGCTTTCTCCTTTAATTTACTATAGGCATTTTTTCAATTTATATGAATAATTATTGAAAAACTTATGGCCTTTAAATCTCAATTATTGTTGTGTTAAACATCAGCCGTCCTTTTCTATCAAATCCTCTATCAAAATATTTTTTATTTCTAACAAAATTCGATTTTGTTTAGTAACATATAACAAATGGTCAACTATATTTATTGTAGATTAGTTACAAGAAACACTGGGCAACAAAGAATATCAAACTCGTTCTGATACTCCAAAACCGCGTGCCGAGGGTTCGAGTCCTTCTGCCCCTGCCAAAAACAAATCCTTGAAAATGGCTTAAACAAGCCGTTTTTGAGGATTTTTGTTATGCCTTTTTCTCTTTAATCGTCCGTTTTTTAAGTCTATTTCTACAATTTTTGAGGATTTTTATTTTGCTTTTGCATTTTTGTTTCTTTGTAATTTTGCCTCGTTTCTATCATTTTTTATCAATCTGTTATTTGTTGGTGTTTATTTTGTTGTATAAAAAATTGTAGAAATTATACGGTAGCAAGACTATATGATTCAACAGGCAACTATGTTACTTTTTAAGTTGATGCAATCGGCAATAAGGTTTTATATAAGGTTTTATATACAGTTGACGGTACGATAAAAATATTGTATAAATATAAGGGTAAAGTAGTCGTCATAACAGACAAAGTTGTAAACAAAATTTTTGATATAGGTGATGTATGGGTTTGCAGTGGAAAAGGTACACTGTATTAAGGAGTGATATTATTGAAAATGGTTATCAAACAATTGAAAAACGGTGAATTCAATTATGTTTATAACTCATTAAAAGAGATAAAATATAATTATTCATTAGATAATTTATCAAAAGATTTTTCGTCTGTAGATAGTAAAGATATGTATTGCTATTTAATATATTTGCTTTCAGTTGAACACAGCCCTTTTTATTATATTTTGTTATGTGATTATATTTTATATTTAGGCACTTTCTTTTATGATATACATCCTGTGATACATATGTTTATGAAACAGGCATTAGAAGAGTATACATATAACAAATCAATTATTAATTGGATAATTGTAACATACGAAAATCATCCTGATTCACCATTTTCAAATGATGAGTTGGAATTTCTTAAAAGTAAATTAAAATAATAAAATTTAACAGTTTGATGCTTATGCTATAAAAAATAGGTATTAGGTATAAAGCTAAAATATCACAATACGATTTTATTTTATGATAAAAAACAAATGCTATTTTCGTTTTAAAAAGCAAAAAGAAATCGCAAAAATTGCAACAGGTTACTTCTTAAAATAGGAGGACTATTAATGAATGGAATAATGGTTGAACTCATTTTATGGACAGAAAATCCTGAAATAGATATTGATAACATAAGTAGAATTATCAATATTTATCCTGTAGAAAAAGAATCTATGGGTAATATTAAATACTATGGAGAATTGAAGAACCTTAATAGAGTAATCGATGCATCAAGTTTAGTTTATTCAACAGGTTACATAAATACTATAGAAGTTGAGCAAGCAATTCGAAAAATGATTAATATTATTAAACCAAAATTTAATAATCTTCTTAGCATTATCAATAAGTATAGTTTAAATACAAAATTTTGCATTGTGATTGTTCTAGATGAAAAACCAGTTATATCAATACCATTAGATATTATTGAAATTATGTCACAATTACATGCAGAAATTGATTTTGATATTTATTAAAAGGACAGTTGACAGTCCTGTGCCATAACTAAAATCATTATTAACAACTAAAACCTAAAACAAACGTCAGTTACAATACAGCAGACAATTCCCCAGGCAACAAATATATTTATCAGAATTTGCAGGTTGACAGAGCAAGAGTAATGTTCAATATTGTTGGTAAGGCCCAAGCAAGGTCTGTTCCCCTCTCAAATGAAAGCAAAAAATTTTTTAAATGGATAGAACAAAAAAATAATGATTAGTGTCGAATATAAAAAATCAATAAGAATTAGGAATAAAGATATTATATGGTGAGCAGGTTTTTGTGCCTGCTCACATTTTTCTTTTAAGCAGATTTTACGGGGATATATTCCACTTCGACGCCAACCCGTGTATCACAACATTATAGTTTTCATCTTCCGATTTCCTAAGAATTTCTATAAAATCGCAAAGCGATAATATTTAACGATTCGCTGTGTGTAGTATTTCTTTCCTCCTGTCTTTTCATACTCATAAATATGGTCTATTAACTCTCGATGCATTGGTGCTTTTATATCACCTCAACTACGTTGCAGAAAGTTCTTGTAGCCTGAATTGATTTTTTAAAATTGTGGCATCGCTTTTTGGACTGACGCTCCTTTTTTCAAAAAGACTGCGGTCTTTTGAGGACCCATTCAAAGTGGTAAACAGTCTTTTGAATACTCACGCTACAGTGGAAAACGCATCAGAAAGCCGTTTACAGGCGGTTAATGCGACTTTATTTTTTGATTAAAACAAGCAAATAACAGCTAAAAATGCCAAAAAATTATAGTCAAAAACCACCCTGCTTATTCATAAATACAGAGTGGTTTTTAGTGATTGTTTTTTCAGTTTTACTCTACTGAATTTTTATAATTTATTTTACTTTTACTTTAATTTTAAGAACCTTTGTGTGGTTTACTGTAATTTTGAGTGTAGTTTTGCCCTTTTTCAGACCTACAATCTTAATTTTGGATGCTGTTACCTTACCCTTAATTTTAGCGATTTTTGTTCTGCTGTACTTATTATTAAGAGCGGACGCTTTACCCTTAATCTTTATGGTAAGGGTATTTCCCTTTTT
>CANQML010000028.1 GCA_947624935.1 Candidatus Gastranaerophilales bacterium | reverse complement strand
GAAGTGGTTGTGTGAGCGAAGCGAGCTACAACCACAGGGGCGGGGTCAATGTCAGCATTGACGGTCAAAACCCCTCAACCCCAGCCCTCTCCCGCACGAAGGTCAATTCGTCGGGGCGAGGGGGCATGTTTCAATAACAGTTGCACTCTACAGAGCCTAATTAAAGATAAGGGCTTAGCGCGAGCGAGCAGAGGGCGAGCTTTGTCGTCGAAAATGACAAAGTCATTGCAGACGACAAGCGCAGACCCGTTTAACGCGAGCGAGCAAGACTTCGCCTATTCGCTTATTTGCTTATTCACTTTATTAACCACTTTACTCACCTTACTCACTTAATTCACTTATTCACTTACATTTTCATGCTAAAATTTTTTTATGAAAGAATACGATTTATACATTGTTCCGACTCCTATCGGAAACCTTGCAGATATTACGCTTCGAGCATTAGAGGTGCTTAAAACCGTCGATGTCATTGCTTGTGAAGACATCAGGGTTACTCAAAAGCTCCTCAATCACTACTCTATATCGACTAAATGTATCTCGTATCATAAATTTAACGAAAAGGAACGCGTTTCGCTTATTTTGGATTTTATAAAAAGCGGCAAAAAAGTTGCGCTGGTGTCGGATGCGGGAACACCTTTGATTTGTGACCCTGGGGCTGTGCTTATTAATGAGCTTAAAGGTGTTAATATTACGGCATTGCCGGGTGCAAGCGCCGTTACTACATTTCTGTCGCAGGTTTCAAGAGCAGACGAAAAGTTTTTGTTTATGGGTTTTATGCCAAGAGTTAAAAACCAAATCGAAGATATCGTTACAAATCTCAAAACTTTTGATTTGGTATTTTATGAATCGCCCAACAGGCTTATTAAAACGCTCGAAGTTATTAAGTCTGTGCGTTTTGATGCCCATATCGTCGTCGGTAGAGAACTTACAAAACTGTTTGAAGAAATTATTTCCGGAAAACCGCAAGAAATTATTGAATATTTTACAAAAAATCCGCTAAAAGGCGAAATTGTCTTTATGATTAAAAGAGATGAATGTAAAAATCCGCTTTCTGATTTGGACGAAAAAATAAAATTGTTAAAAAATAAAAACTTTAAATCAAAAGAAATATCAGTTATTTTGTCCGAACTTTACGGCGTAAACAAAAATGAAGTCTACAAGCGCGTTTCGGATATTTAAAAAAAGCCGTATAAATATATGATTTTTATTTGTTTTTTTATAGGTTTATGATATAATTTTAATGAGGAATAGTAGAAGTTTAAGGACTGAATTTTTGATAAAAAAGCTTTATAAATCAATAATAACCCTATTTTTAATATTGGCATTTCCCCTTAATGCTTTTGCTGTTGAGGATTTGTGGGGTTCAAAGGGAATAAATCCCGATGCGGAACAAACTTCTGCCGAAACTTCCGAGGAAACTCCTTCAACCGATGAGGTTGTCGAAAAAGAACAAAAGATTGTCAAAGATATCGAATTATACGGTGTGAACGCACTTGATCCGGTTGATATACTTGCAAAAATGACTTTGCAAAAAGGTTCTGCGTACAGTCGTGATATAGTACAAACAGATTTGAAAGCGATTTATCAGCTCGGATATTTTTCCGAAAACATGAAAGCTATTCCCGTAAATAACCCTGACGGAACGGTTACGGTTAAAATTATTTTGGAAGAAAATTTGCCCGTAAAAGATTTTACGATTGAAGGCAATACGGTCGTTTCTACCGAAGAAATTTTGAATTGTCTGCTTCCGATGAGAGGCAAACCCCAAAACGTAGCTCAAATTAACGAGGCGATTTATAATATCCAAAACATTTACACGGATAAAGGTTACATACTTGCCCGTGTAAATTCCGTTACTGATGACCCTGACGGAACAATCAACGTAAGCCTAAAAGAAGGCACAATCAATAAAATCATGATTGAAGGCAATGAAAAGACTAAAGATTATGTTATTGAAAGAAATATTTTGACAGAGCCGGGCATGATTTATAACGAAAATCTTATCAAAGAAGATTTGGTAAGGCTTTACGCATCACAAGCGTTCAAAGATGTAACACGTGAGATTGAGCCGACTATGGAAGATCCGGATTTGTACGATGTTACAATAAAAGTTCAAGAGCAAAGGACTGCAAGCATATCTGTCGGCGGCGGTCTTGATACCGTAACGGGTGTTTTCGGGTCATTAGGGATTGCCGACAACAACTTTAGAGGAAGAAACCAAAGGCTTTCATTAAACGGCTTGGTCGGTACTGGCGTTATGCTTAACGATTCATCTGTTAAAGATCACATGAACATTCAAGCCGAATTGAGTTTCTTTGAACCGTATTTCTTTAATGCGGATAACTCTTTGATGTCAAAAGTATTCTTTAGAGATTTTGGTAGCTATCAGGTTCCGCTTGCGATTGAACGCAGAATTGGCGGCGAGGTTACCATTGCTCACAGGCTGAAATTCAACAGGCATGCAAACGCAACCTTCTCACTCGGTGTTGAAAACGTTGATGTAAGAGAAGGCGATTTTAATAAAATTGCAGGGTTATACAATAGGTATAATATTCCGATAAGAGAACGTGCAAACCAATTAGAGGGCGGATTGTTCTTATCGTTAAGCCCTGCAATCATTTACGATACACGTGATTCAGCCGTTGTAACCCGCCATGGTACATTGGCAAGTATGAGGTTTGACGAAGAAATCGGGCTTAACGGGTTTGACAAAACTCACGGCAAAATTACCGGTATGATTAAACAGTATATTCCCGTCGGTAAGAAATCGTCATTGTCATTCACCGCAAAAGCAGGCGGAAAAATTCACGGCGATCACATGCCTGAAGTTATGGCATACCGCTTAGGCGGACCTTATACGATAAGAGGTTTCAAAATGAGCGGTGTCGGTACGGGTAGCGGATTTGTAATGGGGTCTGCCGAATTTGCAACTCCGATACCTTTTGTTGACAGAACAAGAGTTAAATTTCTCAATAACATAAGATTAACAGCATTTGTTGATGCAGGTAAAGTGTTCGATTCAACCATTTCGGACAGGATATATGACAGGCCGATGTATGCGGTTACGGCGGGCGTCGGCGTAAAACTTTATATACCGGGTATGGGGCCGTTGTCGGTTGATTACGGTATTCCGCTTACCAATCCCGGCAACAGCGGTTCCAAAAACGGATACTTTACGTTTGGTGTAGGTGATATAATGTACTAGGAGGTACTATGAAAAAATTAAGATTGGCAATTTTAACTTTGGCTTTGTTAATGATTTCCGTTAAAGCGCAAGCCGCATCGGTAGGTTTCATTAACTACCAAAAAGTTCAGGAAAATTACTCTTATGCAATTCAGGCGGTCAAAGACGTTGATGCTAAGGGTTTGGAACTTCAACAGTATATGGTTGACAAAGAAAAACAGTACAAAGCTTTAGACACACCGTTGAAGAAGAAAAACTTTGAAGATATGACTGCCCGCGAATTTAAAGCTAAAGAAGAAGCTTACATGAAGCTTAAAATGGACAAAGAAGAACAAATTTACAACAAAATTCAAGCTGCGGCAAAAGACGTTATGGTAGAACAAAAGCTTGATGCAATTGTAGATTTCAGAGTAATGTTTGTCGGCGGTTTGGATGTAACCGATTTGGTTATCCAAAAATTAAAAACAAAACAATACTAAGGAGCAAAGATGAAATATAGTCAGGACGGTTCTCAATATCACATAGGGTTAAAAACGGGTGATGCAGGCAGATACGTGCTTTTACCGGGAGACCCGAAAAGGTGTGAGAAAATCGCAAAATATTTCACCGATGCAAAACTTATAGCTGATAACAGAGAATTTACCACATATACTGGGTATTTAGACGGTGTAAAAGTCAGCGTGACGTCAACCGGTATAGGCGGGGCGTCCGCTGCCATTGCACTTGAAGAACTTGTAAATGTCGGAGCAGATACGTTTATCAGAGTGGGCACATGCGGAGGTATTGACACAGACGTAAAAGGCGGTGATATTGTTATTGCAACCGGTGCCGTTCGTATGGAAGGTACAAGCAAAGAATACGCACCGATTGAATTTCCTGCTGTCGCCAATTTGGATATAACAAATTCTCTTGTTAAGGCTGCAAAAAATCTCGGCTACAATTATCATACGGGAATTGTTCAGTGTAAAGATTCTTTTTACGGTCAGCATTATCCCGAAAAAATGCCTGTCAGCTATGAATTGACAAATAAGTGGGAAGCTTTCAAACGTTTGGGATGTGTGGCATCCGAAATGGAATCGGCAGCACTTTTTGTCGTATCAAGTTATCTAAAGGTTAGAACAGGCTCGGTATTTTTGACAGTGGCTAATCAGGAAAGAGAAAAACTTAATCTTGAAAATCCTGTTGTCCATGATACCGATATGGCTGTCAAAACCGCAATTGAAGCGCTCAAAATCCTTATAAGGAGTGATTTATGAAAAACAGAATGCAATATGTCGTAAAATCATGCTCAAGCGAAAATGTGCAGGATTTGCAAAACCTCTTAAACGAAATGTCCATGGACGGTTGGGAACTTTACAGCATGCAAGAGGTCGAAACCGAAGACGGGTTTATATATAACTGCATTTTCATGTCCTCTTTAAAATCTTCGGGAAGTGATGATAATGCGGATGAAATAAATATTTCAACCTTCAAAAGCCAAATGGAAAAAATGCTTTCTCCAAAGCTATCGCCTTATGAAAGCTGCCTTGAAATTCAGACAAAAATCAGACAGCAAAAAGACAGAATTGCAAAAATCAAACTGGAGCTTGACGGGGCTGATCCTTCATCAAGAAAAAGATTGAACGATAAGATTTCGGCGGGGTTAAAAGAGCTTGATGATTTAAAAATTAAGCTTGCAAAAGCAACGTCACCTGAGGTTATGTTTGCAAAACTCGGCGAAGAAAAACTTTCCATAAATTTGAGCGAAGAATTGCTCGGGTTTGTTGATTCGGATAGGGATTCGCAAGAAGAAGAACTTGTTGCGGAAACCGTTAAATCAAGATTAAAACTGACCGAGGAAATCGGTTACGTTATTCCGAAAATTATTTTTAAAGACGACGAAAACCTCAACCCGTTTGAATTTTGTATAAAGGTTAGAGGCATGGAGGTTTTCAGAGCTTTCATTTATCCAAACCATTTGATGTTTTATGTCGATGATTTGAATTTAACCAAAAAGATTAAAAATGCCGTTTATGATGTTGACAAAATCACGGGCAGAAAAATTGTTTGGATAAAAAAAGACAAAACAAAAGACTTTTGGTACCATGGGGTTATGGGCTCTGAATACATTGCAATGGCATTAGAATATGTCGCGGTAAAATATGTCGATGAATTGCTTGATTATGAGGATTTGGACAAATACATTGATGTTGTAAACAATTTCAATCCGTTTTTGGTGGATAATATTATCCCGGACTTCATATCTCTGGCGGATTTGCGGTTTATTTTGACAAGTCTTATAAGAGAAAGGGTTTCCATAAAAGATATAATTTACATTTTTGAAAAGATAAATGATTATGCTGAAGACAGCGCAAAATCAGATATTTTGAAAAAAATCAGACTCTCGCTTTCCAATCAAATCTGTAAAAAATACGAAAACGAGGACGGTTCAATCAGCGCATTTGAACTGTCAGACAAAACTTACGAAGAAATATTGATGAATTTTGAGGACGGCGAAGATGCTGTTGTAAAAATTGACGGCGAATTTGCCGAAAAAATTGCAAACAAAATCATAAGACTTTCCAAAAAGTTTGACATCACCAACCCCAAACTCATTGTTCCAATGGATTACAGACAGTTGTTTTTCGGGCTTTTGTCACTTTATATAAACAATATAACAGTAATTGCGCTTGAAGAAGTCGGATGTAATTACAAACTTGAAATTTTGGGAGAAATCTAGCAAAAAAAAATCTGTCCCGATTTTAAAATATTATGAGAATTTTAGGCATAAGCAATTCAATAAGTTTTCAACGCCGACCGAATAAGAATGAGGAATTGGAAATTAAAGAAACCGTCAATAAGGCTTATGAGTTGATGGGAACGGACAAGCGTGCCGTTATAACGCATGGATCGTGTTTTCCGGCTTATTTGAAAGATACGCACATAGGTTCACCCTATTCAAAAGCGGCAAGAGAGTACATAAAATTTTTATCCGTTTACGGGTTTAACTGTATTCAATTAGGCCCGAGCGGCGAACTTGAAAAGGGTGTTAATTCGCCTTATAAATCATCGGCTTTTTCCCACAACAGAATGTTTATTGATTTGGACGAACTAACGACAGAAAAGTATGGGAATTTGCTTTCAAGGGAAACTTTTGAAAAAGTTACGTCGGACGCTGAGGCTTGTGACAAAAATTATTCAATGACAGATTTTGACAAGGCAAAAACGACTTATGAAACAGCTTTAGCGGAGGTTTATCAAAACTTTAAAGCAAATCCGATTTTTGAAGATGAATACAGAGATTTTTTGACAAAAAATGAAAAACGATTGATTGAAGAAGGGGTATTTAAAGCTCTGTCAAATGAATACGGCACTGACGATTTCAAAAAATGGGGTAAGGATGCGACATTGCTTACCGATATAAAGAAAGGTGATTATAAAGCAAAATACAGGTTTTTAAAAGTCGAGGCAGATAATTTTGAAAGTATTGAGCAGCATAAACTTGAGCAATTTTTGATAAATAAGCAGATAAAAGAGCATAAAATTTGGCGAAAGGATTTTGAATATATAAGTGATTTGCTTGTGGGCTGTTCAAAAATGGATGAGTGGCGGCATGAGGATGCTTTTTTGAAAGATTGGGAAATGGGGGCTTATGAAGGTAACGAGATTTCTCAAAGGTGGCGTATTCCGGTAATTGACCCTAAAAAGTTATTTACTGCAGACGGGCTTAATATAGGTGGCGAGTTTTTGAAAGAAAAGATAGATATGGCATTGTCATTTTGTGAAAATGTCAGAATAGATCATGTTTTAGGGCTTGTAGAACCTTATTTGATTTCATCAAATGCCAGTGATGATGATTTGGACACGTATCCGCATCATATTAAAAATAAAGATGCTGAAAAGTTTATTTCCGAACTTCGTGATGAAACAGGTGCAGAATACGATACTTATTGGGATTATACGAAGATAATTGAAAGAATTGTTTTGCCTGCATTTAAAGAGCATGGTTTGGATAAAAATAATGTGGTATGGGAAGATATATGCTCCTGGCCTTCAAGGTTCAAGGCGGTTTATGACAAACACAATCTGCCTAAAACTTCCAACTCGGATTGGTATATGCTGAAAGATGTTATAAAAAACGAACCGAATAACTGGTTTTTGCTTGGAAACCACGACAATATACCTGCAATGAATTATCCTTTCAGAACGGCAAAAATGGCTAACGGAGAAGACATCTTATATACAAGAAAACAGGATGCTTACAACACAAAATATCTTGCGGAATACTTAAATCAAGATGAATCCCGGGAAAATATCCAAAAAATTAGAGAAAATACGGAAAAATTGTTAAACGAAAGCGACAGAGAACTTATCCTTGCAAAATTCAAAGAGCTTTTAACAACTCCAAAATTTCAGATTACGTTTAATGATTTATTGGGGATAACGGATATTACCTATAATGTAGCCGGAAAAGAATTGGAAAGTAATTGGAAAGCGAGAATAAGCCCTGATTATCAGGACAAATATTATGAAAATCTGTCCGGTGAAAATCCGACGGCTTTAAACATTCCTGAGCTACTTTGTGACGCTTTGCAGGCAAAACTTGACATGAAAGTTAAAGAACACAATTATGATGAAAAATACAGAAGCGAGCTGTATGCTCAATACGAGCCTATATTGGAAAAGCTGGCTCATTTTGCAGAAGTTTTAAAAGAATCTTGAGCTTTTGCGGATTGATATCCTGGAACCGTTAAAAATAGCGGTATCGAACGGGTTATGGAGCTTGCAAGCGGTGAATTTTTGGAGCCCATAAGCGTTATTGCAAGACATAAATCATCGACATGCGGGGCAAAATCCGTTGTTTTAATTTTTCTGTTTTGCTTTTGACCTAAAAATTTATCGTTAATTAAATTGGTGACTTTATTTCCCGAAACGATACCTGATGCAAGTGAAATACCTGTTAAAACGACCGCAGGCAAGCTTCTTGAAAATTTATTTAACAGTTTTAAATGTTTTTTACCGTTTGTTTTAACCATTGGCATGACGGATTTGATTTGAGATTCAAATTTTTTATAAAGTCTTGAGGAGGCGCCTACGAAAAATACCGGAAGTGCAACATTTCCTGCCATTTGGGTCAGGGCTTCTCTCAATTTTGCTTTCATATTTTTTTTGTCAACCAAATATCCGCCTGTAAGTCCTCCGGCAATTGAACCGCCCGCAAGAGTAAGGATTTCTTTTTCTTCTATTTGAAGGGGGGCTTTGCCGGTGTGTTTTCCGCGTTTGTGAATTTTAAAAATAGCCCAGTCTTTGAGCGGTGTACTTTTTATTGCCCTTAAAGAATAACCTTGTTTTTTGCAGATACCTGCAAGCGCAACTCCCGTTCCAATCGCAGAACTTATCGCCGCAACCGTTCTTACCGGCGCTGTTTTGCGTCTGGCAGTATTCATTTGAAATGTTTGTGGTCTTGACAGTGCATCCATATTTTCAATATACCAAAAACTCCTCAAAAAATCTATTGTTACAAATTACCGTTATTTTTCGTAAAAATTAACATTTCTTAATAATTGTTCGTGCTACACTAAATGTGTAACAATTTATTAAAGTCATGTAAAAAATTGGCAAAAAATAATTTTGACCGTCTTTAAACCGAATATGATAGAATTAACCCCGCAGTACATTACGAATTTTTCAAAACCGCAAAGGTTTGTAAGAGCGATGGAGCTAAAAGGATTAGCGCCATTAATTTTATTAGAAACATTCGTAACAAGCGGGAGAACAATTCAAGCGAATAATAGAGGCGGGTTTGACGAGGCGAGAGAAAGATTGACGGAAGAATCAATCGGTGCGTTATTCTGGTTTGCGGGTGTAAAAGTTTTCAACAGAATAAACGACTTTTGGCTCAGTAAGTTACTGGGGATTAAAAATACCAACTTTGATGCGCATGGCGACGGTGTCAGAAAGCCTTTGAAAAACTATCTGAAATGGGCAAAAGATGCAGGGCAGAACTTATCTAAATCTAAGATTGCCGCATTTAAGGCAACTAAGATTGGGTTGAGTATATTGCTTGCAAACGGACTTGTAGGATTTGTTGTACCGAAATTAAATCAGGCAATTACAAGGGCGTACCACAAAGATGACAAGAAATTCAATCCGCAGGTTGATTTCAACAAATTCAGAACGATGGGACACAACCCTGATTTTGGCATGCAACAGTTTATGAAAAATGTTTCGTTTACCGGTGCGGCGGATGTTGCGTTAAATGTTGCCCACAAATTTGAGAACGAAACGATTTATCAACTCTTGTCAACCGATGTAGGTATTTCGGGCGGAAGAACAATCAGCGCAAGAAACAACCATGAAAGGGTTGAAATCTTGTGGAGAGATGGTTCGTCGATATTCTTCTATATGTTCTGTATGCCTCTTGTAAATAAAGGCTTGAACATGCTGCAGCAAGGATTGCCTTCAAGACTCAATCCGGTAGGTGCAAGACAGGCTACGGATTATATGAAATATGTAATGGGTGACAAACTATTCACCCCTGAAGAATTTGAAACGAAAATGCTTGGCAAACAGGATGTAACTTCACAAATGGCGAAGGTAAAACCCGGATTTAAAGACGGAGCGATTGAACTTGATAAATTCTTAGAAATCTTGAGAAAAGAATTTACGCCTGAAGAATACAGCAAGTATGCAGATCTTGCCAAGAGAATGTCCAAGTTGCAGCCGCAAATTGAAGGTGTTTCGGTACTTGCCCAAAGTCAGGCGGAGGCAATATTCAAGGGCGGTGCTTTGAACGTACCCGAATTTTGGGATAATGTATTTACTGTTGCAAAAGGTGTTGAAAAAGAAACCAAGGTTATAAACGGTGTAAGAACCCAAGTTATTACGCCAAACCACAAAAATCCGTTCAAATATGTTTCACAAAAGGATTTGGATGGTACAATCGAAAAGATTAGAAATTACACTAAAGGAATTTTGAAGAAAGCAAACGGCGCAAATATCACGCCTGAGTTATTGGAAAAAGCGTATAAGAACAACATGTTCAAAAACTCAATGAACTGGGGTATCGGATTTGCGATATCAGCGGCGTTCTTGTCGACGATTATTCCAAAAATTCAATACTGGATAACCAAAAAGACAACGGGTTCAAACACGTTCCCCGGAACAACGGATTATTCTAAGAAGGATTAATCCACCTAAAATAGTAGGGTGATTGACCTAATTTTTTGTAAAGACCTATATAATCATAGCTAATATCAGCAGAAAATGGATTGTCACTTAAGGCTGCAGTGTTATCAACGGCTCTTTGAAATTCACACACGACTATGTGCGATTTTGTATTAGGGTGAAATCTTATTTCAAATTCAAACTCTTCACCATCACAATTAATGAATATAACTTCATTAGGAAACAAATTCAGATGTTTGCATAATAGTTCTTGTAAGTGTTTTGCTGCAAATTCATAACAATATTCTTGTTTTTCAAAATCTATTTTAATGGAAACACTATCATATATTTTTCCATTATTATTCAACTGTAGACTATCCTTTTGCATTTGTATCAAAACGTCATCAGACATTAATAAATATTTATCTGTAAACAGCTTCCTAATATCTTCAGATTTTAATTGTATTTTTCTAACCATGCTTATAGCCCGTATGGACATAGTTATGTCCATACAAATTACAATAACATATATTATATAATTATGCAAGCAGAGCAAAATAAGTTAAAACAAGAATTGGCAGAAGCTTTTGGCAAGGTTCTTGTTAAATTGCGTGAAAAGTCAAAACGTTCAATCAGATCAACCGCGCTTGAAGTTGGTTTGTCTAAAACTACGTTAATTTTGGCTGAACAAGGTAAACTTGACCCGCAAATTTCCACTTTTTGCAAAATTGCAGAAACTTATTACATAAAGCCCGAAGAATTATTTCGTTTAATTTATAAAAATTTACCCGATAATTGGAGTATTTTGGAAGATTAAGGCGGATTAAACACAAAATTAATCCGTTTTGTCTACCCAGATAATCGTTACATTTAACGGCTTTTCAAACGGGTTTGTAGTGTAATTCTTTTTTGTCATCTTATCATAATATGCTATTTTTTCCGATAGTTTTTTCGTATAAGCCAACAGGTTCATAATCTATTCTCCACCTATATTATATCCGCCGTATTAATTCAATTAATCCCCTTAAAGTAGCCCTCCTTTATTATACAACCGTATTATAAAAAATTTTATGTTGCCTAAACTTTTTTGCTCGGATATAATTATATGTGATGAGAAAATCGTTCATAATTTTATTGATTTTGACTTTTTTGTACGTGATTTATTACGCATTAATTCCCGCTGTTTTAAATCCGCATTTGGATTTTTTCATATCAAAAACAAAAGCGCATGTCGAATTAACCAACCCGAAAATAAAAATGGGACTTTTGCCTGCCGTTTGGCTTATGGCGGAAAATGTTTCTCTGCTTAATGACGACAACTCAAAAGCTTTAAATTTAGAGCATGCGGCTATAAAGGTTAATCTTCTTCCGCTGATTTTTAAAAAAGTTCAAATCGGTAACTTTTCAGCCGACAGATTGGACGTCAATCTTATTTATGACGGGGAATTAAAACTCGGACAATATAAAATTTTACAAAACAACAACAAAATTTTGAATAAGGCTTACGTAAGGCTTGGCAATTACAATATTAATCTTGACGATATTAAACAAAACAAAAAACTTGCCCTCAATGGAAACTACCTTTTGCTTGATGAATTTAAAAAGAACAAAAGAATTAAGCTTTTAACCTATGCAAAGCTTTTTGCGGGCAAAAAAGAATCGGAAATTATGGCGGATGTCGACATAAAACTTCCCATAAATAAAATTACTGAAAATCAGTTTAAAGTTCAGGGAAGAATACAAAACCTAGATTTGGCGGACTTTTCCGAATATACAAATTTGAAAAGCCTCTCGGGCAAGGTTAATTTTTTGGCTGATACTACATTTGACCAAAAACAAAAAAATATCTTTGCAAAGCTTACGGTTGAAAACCTTGGCATAATGAAGGAAGATGTCGCACGTTCGATTTTTAACAAAGATAAAATTGAAATTAAAACTCAATCATACACTATAAATAACGGTTTAAATATAAATAATTTGAATATCATATCTGACGGTATAGATGTTCTGGCAAACGGTAAAATAACAAATCTGGATGATAAATTTCCAAATCTTGATATGAATGTTGATATAAAAAATTCAAAAACCGAAAAATTTATTGCGCTGTTGCCGGATTATGAAAGTTATATGGATGCCATAAATTTTTATACTTTAAAAAAGAACCCTCTTTTTGGTATCGCAAACGGCAGTTTAAAACTTAAAGGCAAGGCGGATTTTCCGGATGTGTTTGGCAAATTATCAATAAAAAATGCTTATATAAACAAACCGATTTTAAAAGAAAATGCTTTGATTGATTTGGATTTTGCAGGGCAAAAGGTCAAGACTGATGTAAAAGTTCCAGTGATGAATAACCAAAATGTTACGGTAGCGGGTGATGTTGACCTTTATAACGGTCAGTATTCCGATTTGATAATCAAAAGCACTCAAAGCGTTGATTTAAAAACCGCACAAATTGTCTTAAACCCGCTGCATGAAATTTTGATATTTGATTTGGGGCCTGTTCCGATTATGGATATTAAAGGTCAGGGGAATATTGACCTGCATATCAAAGGCACACGCAAAGACCCGCACGGCTGGGGAAGTTTTAATTTCCAAAACACATCCGCATCTTTTAATGATATTCATAATATGGTTTTGAAAAACGGGTCGGGAACTTTGACTTTTGAAGATGATAAAACCCATTTTTACACAAAATCTGCCTATCTAAACGGCAAACCTGTTTCAATTGACGGCGTGTGCACGCTTCTTGGTGAGTTGGATTTTAATGTAAAGGCTAATCGGCAGGACTTGGGATATTTGCTCAATGTTGTTAAGGCTTCACCGATGCTGGCTGATATCCAAAAACTTTTGTCACCGATTAATTCGGCAAAAGGCGATGCGGATTTTGAAGTTAATCTTACGGGAACAATCAAGGACATTAATGATATCGTCTTTAATAAAAATCTGTTTGCAAAAGGTGCTTTAAATCTGCATTCGGCATCAGTTACGGCTCAAGACATCCCTATAAAAAATTTAAACGGCAAAATAAATTTTGAAAATCTTAAAAGTAATTTTGATTTATCCTCAGCGCTTGAAAACTCTTTGATAAAAGCAAAAGGGAAAGTGGATGAAAAACTTGCAGATATTGAGGTTAATTCAGATAAATTTATTTTAAAAGACGGATTTAAACTTTTGAATTTGCAAGCGCCTTACGATATTGGAGGTGTAAAAACGAGTTTCAAGGCAAAATACAAAGGCGATATGACGTCTTTGAAGGGGCTTAATGCAACGGGCAAAGTTTATGCTTACAGCGGTAAAGCTATTTCGGTCGGTAATGTAGATTTTGTCATAAATAACTCGAATTTAAAAACTTCCGTTATAAAAGGGACTTTCAAAAAAAGTCCGTTTATCATAAACATAAATGCCTCAAATCTTTTGACGGACAAGCAGTCTGTAAACGGCAGTTTCAATTTCCCGAGTTTCAATCTGGAAAATTTAAACGACATAAAACTTGCCAATGTGAAAAACCTTTCGGGGATAATTAATCTCAAAGGACAGATAAGAAACAATGATATATATGCCGATACGAACTTGGGCGGTGCATCATTTGATGTTGATGATATAAACATAAAAATCTCAAGCGGCAGGGTTAGACTGCAAAAAGATACGTTATATCTGGACAAAATAAATTCAATTGCAGATACGATGCCGGTTTTTGCCGACGGGAAAATAATCGGCTTAAGCAATCCAACTTTTAACATGTATATAAATGCAAAGCCGACGCAAGATTTTATCGACCGTTTTTATAATAACAAAACGGTTTATCCCGTAAAAATTAAAGGTGATATAAACCTTTCATCAAACATAACCGGCATGTTGAAAGCTTTGAGAAATAAAACCCGGCTTAAATTGGCTGAAAATTCCAACTTGTATTATATGGGTGCAACGCTCGGGGGTAACGAACAGACGCTTGTTACGGTTGATAACACGGTTTATCCGACGGGAGTTAAGATAAACAGCTTGAAATACGATAAACTAATCCCGTCGCAAAATAACAGACTTTATGCCAAAACTCAACTTACCGCATCAGGCGCTGTTGAATTTTTAAAAAACAATGATTTGAAGTTTAACAATTTTAAAATAAAAACACATCAGCCAACCGATGCCAAAATTTTCAACATAATATTCAGAAAACCGTTGATGAAACAGGGGATTTTCACATCGGATTTGACTATTAACGGCAAGGCGTCCGCGCCGAGAGCAATCGGAAAGTTGAATTTGACAAGTATAGATATTCCGCTTTTTGATACGGCAATCAACGATGTGGATTGCGATTTTAAAGCCGATAAAATAAATATAACCTCAAAAGGCAAGGTGCTTGACAATAACTTGAATTTTTCCGCCGTTTTGAAAAATAAGACTGACCCTCCCTATGTTTTTGAAAATATTGATATCAACCTTAAAGATTTGGATTTAAATAAGATTACAACCGCACTTAGAGATTACGAGGCGGATAATTCAAGAAATATTTCAACGGATACCTCGACAAAATCTTTTGGTGATAATATCCTAATCCAAAACGCGAAAATCAGCGCCGATAACATTAAAATAAAAAATCTCAATGCGCAAAACTTTGATGCACATTTAAGTTTGGATGAAAAAATGCTTTTGCAGGTCAAAGATTACAGGTTTAATGTCGCACAGGGCGATGTAAAAGGCAATATAAAATATAATTTGTTGAATAATTTGGTTAACCTTTCAATGGATTTTGCAGATACAAATGCGCAAATTCTTGCAGAAACTTTGTTTGATTTAAAAGGTCAGATAAACGGGCTTATAACGGGCAGTGTTAATTTAAGCTGTAACGGCAAAACGCATGATGCGTGTATGCAGACACTCAAAGGCGACGGGAATTTTATTGTTGCAAATGGCAGAATGCCCAAACTCGGGTCTTTAGAATATCTTTTAAAAGCGGGTAATCTTGTAAAAGGCGGTATAACGGGGCTTTCCATAAACGGGATTATTGATTTGATTACACCGTATAAAACGGGTGAATTTGACAGTATAAAGGGGAATTTCCATATAAATGAAGGTATCGCGGATTCCATAAAGATTTATTCAGCGGGCAAGGATTTGAATATTTATGTAAACGGAACATATAATTTCACAAATTTGACAGCTGATATGAATGTTTTTGGCGCATTGACAAAGAACTTTTCAACGCTTTTCGGCAAAATCGGTAACGCTTCATTAAACACGTTATTCAATACAATTCCGGGGATAAACGTATCGGAAGTGCCGTCTGTAATAACGGATGATATAAAAAACATACCGAACTTACAAAATGCGTCAAGAATGTTTGCGGTAGAAATTTACGGTGACATAAACGGGAACGATTATGTCAAAAGTTTCAGGTGGTTGAAGTAGGATTTTATGAATTATTTGGAAAAATTAAAAATTTTATTTGCAAAACTGTTAACATTTTATTTGCCTAAAAATGTCAGGAAAAAATTGAGAAGAAACATAATTTTGTTTAATATTTTCGACTATTTTCATTTTAAGAATTTGAATTATCATATTGTATCGTTAGGGAATAATTGTGTTCCACGTGTTATTACAACAGCAGGCAAGTTAAAACCGAGAAAACTTTACGGTGAAAAAAGCTGTCCGTTTGATAATTCCATACATGGCGATATTAAAAAAATATGTGATTTGATAAAAAATGATTTTAAAAATTATTTTGACGGTCTTGAATTTAGTGATGAAGGTCATTGGGTGAATCCCAAAATATCTGCGAATTATCTCCATGATAGAGATTCTAAAGAACAATTTGTTAAGAGATACCAAAACAGGATAAAAAACTTTGTTGATTTATATTCAAGTCCTAAAAAAATATATTATATATGGGCATGTCCAAAAGCTTTAAGTCTGGATTTAGAAAAATTATTATATAATACAATCAAAGAAAAACGTCAAAATGACAATTTTGAAATCATTTACATAACCCCCCCCCCCTCATTTCCCAGCATGTCCACGCATATTGATGCGGATTTTAGTGTTTTAAATCAGAATTGGGTTTATGATATGTTTAATAAAACAATAAAAGATGAACCGTTTAATGAAAATCTGATTTTTTATGAAAAGGTTATTAAGGAATTAAGAAAGATAATTCAAAATCACTAAATATAAATTCTTTGACCGTTCAAATCGAATTTGTACAAATCTTCTTCACGGATTGATAAATCAAGGGTTTTGCCGATTTCGTATTCTGCGGGGACTTTTGCGGAACACTTTTTGTTCCCGATTGTAAAATATGCAATCTTTTCGCTTCCCAAAAGCTCTGTTATTTCAACATCCACAGTCTTTTTAATATTTCCTTCGCAAATCATTTTTTCCGGTCGAATGCCGTAAATTATATTCTCATCAAGTCCTAAATCGGCGCCGTTTATAAAATTCATTTGCGGAGAGCCGATAAATCCCGCAACAAACGTGTTTGCAGGGTTATTGTAGATATCTTCCGGCGCTCCCGCCTGTTGAATTACGCCTTTGTCTAACACAACTATTCTATCACCCATTGTAAGCGCCTCTGTTTGGTCATGGGTTACGTAAATAAACGTTGTTTGCAACTTCTCGTGAAGTTTTTTAATCTCTGAGCGCATCTGCACACGAAGTTTTGCATCCAAATTCGAAAGCGGTTCATCCATAAGAAAAACTTTCGGATTTCTGACGATGGCTCTGCCTAAAGCGACCCTTTGACGCTGTCCGCCCGATAATTGACGGGGCTTTCTGTCCAAATACTCCGTCAAATCAAGAATTTCAGCCGCATTTTTGACCTTTTCTTCAATAACTTTTTTGTCAACTTTTCGCATTTTAAGCCCGAAAGCTATATTTTCTCTAACCGTCATGTGCGGATAAAGCGCATAACTTTGGAACACAAACGCTATATCACGGTCTTTTGGCGCAACATCATTTACTTTTTTACCGTCAATGTAAATCTCGCCCGATGAAATTTCTTCCAAGCCCGCAATCATTCTTAAAATAGTTGATTTTCCGCAGCCTGATGCGCCGACAAGCACGATAAATTCCTTATCCTTAATCTCAAGATTTACTCCGTCAATTACGGTTTTTGTATCATAAATTTTTTTTATGTTTTTTAAAACGACATCACTCATTATTTTTATTAATCGGAATTATGAGGTTAAAGGTTGTGCCTTTCATAACCTCAGATTCTGCCCAAACTATTCCCTTCAAACGTCTTGCAAGAATATTTGCCGTTCCGAGAGTTATTGAGCGGACAATATTCTTTTTATTTGACTTGTCAAGCTGTGTATACGGCTCAAACAATCCTTCCATTTCGGTTTCCTGCAAGCCTATTCCGGTATCTGTTATTGAAATATGGATTAATGATGCCGGATTTACGTTTTCAAAAATGCGTAATTCTTTTAGTATAGATTCTTCAGGGTAAGTTATTTTAAATGAAATCGAACCTGTTTCGGTTAATTTTATTGATATATCAAACAAATTTTGCAAAATTGTTTTGAGTGTTTTCTCATCTGAATAAATCGCGCGTTTTGCAAGTTGTTCAAAGTCAAAATTAATAGTCAAACCTTTTGATGATGTTATCAAATCATTGTTTCTAATCACGTTTTGAATTGCGTTAACCACATCAAAGATTTGGAAATCATATTCATAAAGCGTAGATTCTGCATAAGAAAACTCGATTAATTTATCCATAAAATGCAGTAAATCAACCGAATTTTTGTTAATAATTCTAACGTATTTATCCTGTTTTTCTGTGATTTCACCGCCAAGTCCGTCCAAAAGCGCCTGTGAAAATCCTGCGATGGAGTTTATCGGTGATTTAATTTCGTTTGCAAGTTTTACAAGCATCGCATTTTTTTCTTTGTTAAATTGACTTGTCTGCTCAGCGTTGGACAAAACATTTGTCATTGCGGTTATATCACGAATTGTAACGATAAAGCTGTTGTGATAAGGTTTTGCATTAAGCTCTATAAAAAACTCTTTGGCATTCGGTGTGAAAGCTCCCGCTATAATTGGTGTGCGGGTTGCGATTGATTTCTCGATTTTTTCTCTGCCGTTATCGACCAAATCGTCAAAATTGCAGCTTTTAATAAGCTTTTTGCCGCTTTCAAAAACAGTCGTAGCTTTTTCATTCAGCCACGAAATCCTTCCGTCATGCTCGACTATCATAACCGCGTCCGGCAAGTTTTTTAATACATTTGAAAAATTGAATGTTAAATCTTTGAATATATTACCTATGTTCATAATTTGCATTAGTTCCTATATTATTATATAATCAATATAACATAAAAAAATTTTAATTGTTAATTTTTGTAATTTTTTTTGTAAAAAATAGCAAAAAATTTTTTGTACGGGGTTTAAACTAAAAAAGGTGGTATTATGAGAGAAGTAAACAACAACACAGCTACAAACAAAGTAAACAACGTAAATTACACTCCGCAAAAGAGTGAACATGTTGAAAAAGTAATGCCTGAAACAAAAGAAGTCACCGATTTGGGCAAAATGCCCTCTGAAGTTATCGGGCGTTCTCAAGTGGCTCAATCAGGCGCTATTCTTCATAATCCCGGAAAAATTGAAGACTTAAACAGATTTTGTGACTATTTAACTTCATGCGGATATACATACGAGCAGGCATGCGCAATTGCCGGTGCCGCCGCTGATGAATTTCAACTCAAGTAATTAACTAATGCTTTTAGCCCGAGTTTGTAGCTGTCGGCTTTAAAGCCGGCTATTTGACCTATACAAACCGGCGCAATTACTGATGTGTGCCTGAATTCTTCTCTTTTATAAATATTTGACATGTGAACTTCAACGACAGGCATGGAAACAGACGTTATGGCATCACGTATGGCGATGCTTGTGTGGCTGTAAGCTCCCGCATTGAGTACAATCCCGTCAAAATGCTCTCTTGCCTGCTGTATACGCTCTACAATCTCACCTTCTATATTGCTTTGAAAAGTTTCAATATCAATTCCAAGCCCGAAAGAATATGCGTGCAGCTCCTTTTCAAGCTCTTTTAAAGTAACGGTGCCATACTGCTCGGGCTCTCTAAACCCCAGCATATTGAGGTTTACACCGTTAATTATTAAAATTCTCATGCTTTTTCTCATGCACATATTATAATACAAAATCAACCAAATGTAAAGATTTATTAAAATTTATTCTAATCATGTAACAAATTTGGCATGCCTGTATTATCATGCATGTACAACTATCCCCAAATCTCCTCCCAAGATTATTGTTCAAAGTCACACTAAGTGACTTTTTTTTTAATCTGTCATTCTGGAGGAAACTTCGGCAAGGATTCTGGCAACATCGGCTCCGCCGACGCAGACTTCCAAAATTAACGGTGAATGGATTAAGACGGTTTCGCTGTATTCCATGGTGTCGACATTTATGATGTCAAATTCTATGAAATCTTCACCGGCATAAACGAGTTTTCCGTATTCCCCGCCTGTTGCCCATCTTATGAACATGTATTTGTTTTCTAACTCTTTTAACTTTTCTATTAAACGCATAATCCTATATTAATATATTAGTCATATTTCTGATAATGTCAAATTTTTCATATATTGAATTGTTTTCGTGCACCTTCTTCGTGATAGAAGCCGCCGCCGCAAATGGTTTCGACAACTTTTAGAACAAATTCTCTCGGCGCATCAAGCTGATTAAGATAAAATTCTCTGTTTGAAAGATGTTTTATTTTCAAAATAGAATTTTGGTTGGTTTCAGCGGGGATAAACAAAGACGCCACTTCGTTTTCAAGCAGTCTGCCCATTTCATCGTCGTGGTCTTTGACGCCCTGCATAATTTCGTTGTAGTTTCCTCTAATTGCCATAATACGACCGGAGAAAAGGTGCTCGCCGTTTTCTCTGAACAATGCCTGCGGCTGGTAGTTGCAGCGTGTTGTAAAGCTTATTTTGTGCCAGAGAATATTGATTATGGCAACCGATTTTTGAGGGTCGGTATCAACGTAGATATTTTGAGTGGTAATCCCTCTGGAAGAAAACAGTTGTTTAAGGGTTTCGGATACGGCTTGCAGGTTATCAATCATTCTTGAAAAAATTTCGTTAGTGTTGACTGTTGCATGCTGATAGTCCAAAAACTGCTTGTACATGTGGGTTGATACAAGGCTTACTCTCTCTTGAATAAGTGATGATTTTCTTGCGGAGGTTTCCGAATTATCAAAATTTTCGTAGTTGTTTAACAATATTGTTTTTCCTTTATACCAATATTTTAATAATAAACATGATGTTATGTAAAGATTATAAAAATTTTTTTTACAAAATAAAATACGTGAGCGGGTGTATTTACGGATTTTGGAATTTGAAAGTCCAGTTGAATCATCTTGACAAGTTGTGAGAAAATGTATATAATGTACGTATGGAAAAGGAAATGCTTGAAACACAGAGTATAAGAGGAATAAAGATGGGTACCCCCCCCCCCC
>CANQML010000027.1 GCA_947624935.1 Candidatus Gastranaerophilales bacterium | reverse complement strand
TACGGAAATTTACCGATGATAAAATGCTATCCGAATATGCTAAATCAAGTTTTCACCAATATTTTGATTAACGCATGCCAGGCGATTGAGGACAAAGGAACGATAGAAATTACAACGGAATTTAAGGACAAAAAATTGACTGTAAAAATAAAAGATGACGGAAAGGGGATTCCTGAAAACGAGCTTGGCAAGATATTTACGGCAGGATTTACGACCAAAGGCGCAGGGGTAGGAACAGGGCTTGGATTAGCGATTTGTGCTAAGATTATTGAGAAGCACAAGGGTGAAATATTGGTAAACAGTGAGGTTGGCAAGGGTAGCGAGTTTATTATTACTATCCAAAGTGAGTAGTAAAATGTTAACTTTTGTAACATAGGATTTTAATTTATTAGTGAATTATAATTATTTTTATAAAAACAATCATAAAAATTTGTAAATATAATCCGTTTGACCCAAGTATTTATATAAAAAATATGTTATATTATAAAGTGTAAGTGTTACCCTTATTTTATTGATAAAAGGAAAATGTTAAAAAAAGTTAAGTAGTTAGATAGAAAAAAGGCAATTACAGTCACCTGAAAGTTTTAATAAATAAGTAAGGTGTGTAATAGTGTCGGAGGAATGCAATGACAATTAGTGTGAACAGTAAGAAAAAACAAGTAAAAAAGACATTTGACGAATTATTGACAGATTTGAAAACAAGTAATTCCGAAAAAGTAAGGTACAACGCAGCCCGTGTATTAGGCGAAATGGGCGATTCAAAAGCAGTTGAACCGTTAATTGATGTTTTAAAACACGATAAAAACGGTTCCGTCAGACTTTATGCGGCACGTGCCCTGGGTGAATTGGGCGATTCAAAAGCAACTATTCACCTTATTGAATCACTCAGAGAGGACAGAAACGTCGACGTTAGAGTTCGTGCGGCAAGAGCACTCGGGCGTTTGGGCGGCGAAATCGTTGTTGAACCTTTAGTTGAAGCATTAAACGATGAAAACCCGCAAGTTTGTATCACGGCGACGGATGCTTTGATTGAAATCGGCGATGTTGCAACGGATGCTTTGATGGAATCACTTGACCATGAAAAAGTTAACGTCAGATGCGATGCAACCCGTGCACTCGGCGAAATCGGTAACAAAAAAGCTGTTGATAAAGTTATCAATATGCTTTATGACGAATGGGTTAACGTAAGAATTTATGCCGTTACATCATTAGGCAAACTTAATGATACCAAAGCTGTTCCGGCATTGATTGACGTAATGAAAAACAGAAGTGAAAACGAGCTTGTAAGAGCAGGTGCGGCTGCCGCTTTGGGAGTTCTTAGAGATCAAAGAGCGCTATTGCCTTTGAGAGAACTAATTATGGAAGCTGAAGAACTTGGTGAACTTGAAGATACGGCATTAAAATCGTTCAAGAAAATCATGGCGGCTAATTGGCAGTCAATTCCGGGTGCTACAGCTCAGAAAAAACCTGTCACAACGATATAATTAAGCAAAAAAAATCTCCCTTAAAGGGAGATTTTTTTTTATTCTTCTTCAACCTTATCGGTTCTGATAGACGATTTATCCGAGCCGAGAGTTTTGTCTTTGTACTTTTGCACCTGACGGGAGAGTTTATCAGCCAACAAATCGATGCTTGCGTACATGGATTCAGCCGCCTCTTCGCAACGGATTGTACCGGATGCGAGTTTGCAAGTGACTTCTGCAACATGTTTTCCGGATGCCGCAGGATTTTTTATTACGGACAAAACAACTTCGATGCCTTGAATTTGGTCGTAATGAGCTGCGACTTTGCCCATTTTTTCTTTAACATAAGCTTTAATCGCGTCTGTAATTTCAAGATTTCTACCATTTACGTATATATGCATAGTGCCTCCTTAAATAATTATTCTTCAACCAAAAATTGAGGAAGTTCAACGTTTGGAGTTCCGATTACACGGACTAATTCCAAAACTGACGCTTTCATTTGGCATTTTTGAGAAGAACCGCTGAAGAAGTCTTTATAAAAACATCCTTCACAATTGCATCCTCTTTTGTAACATTCCAAAGCTGCCGGAGTCCATCTTCTGACTGCAACTGCTCTACCCATATCTCTACTTCTAAACAATTTATATAATCTCCAATAATATGCTATCGTACATGAGCGATAGAGACGGACAATTAGACCGTCGCTCCACCCCTTAGGTCGCTTGTATCAACTATCTCAACCTGTTCATACTAACA
Organism: Candidatus Gastranaerophilales bacterium; assembly: GCA_947624935.1. Taxonomy (GTDB): domain Bacteria; phylum Cyanobacteriota; class Vampirovibrionia; order Gastranaerophilales; family Gastranaerophilaceae; genus SIG32. The sequence continues at coordinate 19,038 of CANQML010000027.1, read as the reverse complement.
TTATAGAAAATAAGTAATATTTTTCAAGTGGCAAACATGTAGTTATGAAGTTTTGTAACGACACCTAAAAACCCTGTTGTAGCGAGGGTTTACGAGGTTAACCTTTATGAGAAAGCAAAGCAGGACATGATTTTAGCGAATTTGGGTTTTGTAAAAGCATGTCATGGCATGGTTTTGCATGGTTTTTATAAATATGAAGAAATGTAAATAATTAAGTAATTTAGCCAATTTGGGCATGCCAGGTTATTGGTTACATAGGTCGTTAAGACGTTAAGTCGGTTTCATTAATTAGGCTTTGTGGAATACCGCGGTTATTAGGACATGCCCCCTCGCCCCTTGCGGGAGAGGGGGAGGAGCGTAGCGACGGGGGTGTGGGGTTTCCTCGTAATACCAAATGCTACTATGCAAAGCCCAAATGTGGAATGTCACGGTTATTGTTAAGCATGTAGGTCGGATTTACCAATCCGACAATTTTAATTGTTGGCATAGTAATGCCAACCTACATATATTTTTGTGGCTTGCCACCCCTCTCCCTAACCCTCTCCAGCAGGAGAGGGAACCGGTTGCATTTTCCTCTCCCTATTTGGAGAGGAAGCGGTTGTGCACGAGTTTACGAGTGTTACAACCGCAGGTGAGGGCTCTACATAGCTTGGGCTTCGCCTCGCATTAAACGGGCACGGCTCCGCCTCAGCCCTTTGGCTTGCCCTCCTCGCAATGACGAGAAACGCAACGACTATGCGATTACTACGTCGCTATCGCTCCTCGTAATGACGTAGAACTCCGTGATTTGACCCCCCACCCTAGCCCTCCCAGCTATGCAAGCAGGGTCACAAGGCTCGCAAGCTCGCCTGTTCCCTTTGCTCCTCAGGTGGGGAGGGAATCTTAACAATAATCGTAGCATTTTACTTGCCATTGTTAGGGAACCCCTCACCCCAGCCCTCTCCCGCAAGGGGCGAGGGGGTATGTCCTAATAACCGTGGCATTCCACAAAGCCTAATTAATAGTAACCACTTTACTCACCTTACTCACTCTACTCACTTTACTCACTTATTAACCGACTTAACGTCTTAACGTCTTAACGACTTATGTAAACCACTCTACTCACCTCACTCACCTTACTCACTTTACTCACTTGAACCCTCTACGCATCGTAGCGTTTGAAGCCGCGTTCGATGTTCTTTGTTATCAACGATTTTACCGTGTCATATTCCGTCGTTAACGACGAAATCTCTGTGTCAAGATTTTTCATCTTCATATCAATAATTTCTTCTTTTTGATTTAATTTCTGTTTTTGCGTGTTATACTTGGCTTCCGCTCTTGCTATCGCCTCATCATCCGCCACTTCTTTTATGTAGGTATTTGTTCCGCAATTTTCTTGATAATAAAATCCATCCTCTGCACATGTAGTTAAGAAAAGCATGCCGTTTTTATACGTTTCTTGCAAATAGTTATTATCGTTTATGTTATCGTTTTCAACCCAGCCTCTCAAGCAGATTTGGTTAAACAAAGCATCATAGAACCCCGACATTAAAGCTTGATTAGTATTTATACCGGTATCCGTTGTAACCGTAAACTTGTAATCTTTAGCCTTGGTTGGGTCAATTAGGTTATTGTTGAAAATGCTTCTTTCTTCACCTGTAATCGTATATTCTTCTTTTCTATTTCTGGGTGCTCTTGCATCTAAACCTTGATCATGAGTCATTTTATATGGGCTGTCAAACCCGTCAATAAATTGTACAAAATATGTCAAAAAGGCTCTTGCAATGTTAGAAATACTGATACCAACACCATCGTATTGATCTCGTTCGCCTTGTCTTATATAATCCATACCGACATAACCGATATATTTATCCAATTCCGGTCTAAGCCTATCAGCGACATTATGATATTTTGCTCTCTTTCTGCTCTTTTGGTGTGACATATAAAAACCCCAGTCATCGCATGCTATCATACTATCATCTATACTATCAGGTAATTCCATCGAGCCTGTCATAATATTTCCATCGTATGTAGTATAATCTATGCCTTCAAAATACAACATGCTTCTTATTTTGGCTTCTGCATAATCAAGTGCTTGATTATTTATACTTGACCCGCCAAGAACTTGCCTGAATGCGGCAAACATATCTTCCCAAGCTCCAATTTTTGATATATTTGTAGCTAAATTTTTAAAATCTGCATAATTACCATCATGATCTTTATCCCCTCCGAAAATTGAATAATTGCCGGTTAGCAATTCTTCCATTGTAATAGTATTTTTATTACTTTCTGCCCAATTATGCAAATTGCCTTTATCGGTACCGTTAACCACCATACTTGATTCAGCATCCTCGCCGGCAAATTCAGACCCTGACATATCAAAACTGAAATTAATATCATCAAACATCTGCAAAAATTCATCCCAACCAACATCTTTGGTATTAGTTGTTACCAAATCTGTTGTACCTAAGCCCATATCCGGTGAATATTGAACTTTGCAATATGATTCAGCTTCTTCAGTTGTTATATACCCAACTTCGGCTAATTGCATCAAGAACTTGTTTCTAACATCTTCTGACGGAAGACTGTTTAGCCCCTCTTTTGGTATCCCTGCTGCCGCTGCCGCTTTTGCATATTTGCTATCCAGTACAACTTTACCCGATGAATCCGTCGTTAACATCGGCATATACCCGTTCAATTGGCTTGGGGTCATTAGTAAATTATAACTCAACGGCGTTGATTTATCACCGTTTCCGTAAAAATCGTAAACCATTTTGGTTAAATTAAGCGAATTTTGATATTCGTTTGATATATCCGTCATTTCTCTTGAAAGCGCAATCTTTTCGTGAGAAAAACCCATCGACTTAAATTCACAGTCCGATTTTCTTGCCGTTATTGTTAATAATCTTGCTTGCGCTGCCGATAATCCCATATCCGTCCTATCTCAATATTCGTACGGATATTATATCGGCACGTGGGTCGAAATTCTTTATACATGCATACTACGGACATAACATAACATAACATAACATACAGCATTATACTTGGGTTTCAGCCATTTTTAAATTCATTTTTACAATTCTTTACATTTGATATTATATTACATTTTCTTAACATTTTATCTGACTACATACATTGATAAATAATACTAAAAACCGCTAAATGCTAAAAATATTAAAATTAAACCGCCGGTTATTTCCATATATTTTGAAGGGAATACTTTAGTAAAATTCCCGAGCCAAAACCCGCACATAGACATTAAAAAAGAAATAATACCGATTATAATTGCCGCCAAAATAAGCGGGGATGAAGTTAAATTCAAACTTGCACCCGATACGAGCGCATCAATGCTGGTTGCAATGCCAAGCCATACACATTCCAAACCGACGCATGCAATCTCTTTTTTGGGTTGAAAAGCTTCCAATATAAACTTCAATCCCAAAACAAAAAATATGGTAAAAACAATTGCTTTGCTGAAAGGTTCTACAATCGAATGTATATATTCCGTTCCAAAATATCCGATAAACGGCATAAAACCTTGAAAAGCACCCATTACGCAAGCCAAAATAAGCGAATTTTTCACTTTTTCGGATTTGTAAATCAATCCTTGTGAAAACGAAACGACAAAACAATCAACGCCGAGAGCTATTCCCAATAGTATCAAATCAATTAAACTCAATTTCCACCTCAAAAGTTCTGTTCCAAGGTCGTTTGTAACTCAAATTGGCACATTTTCCGACAAGCTTAAAAACTTTTTCTTCAAAGTTTTTTATGTCCGAAAGTTTTGTCTGACGGGCATTTGCCTGATATGCCCAATCGTCGAGAAATCTTGTTATCTGCAAATTTTTGAACGCATTGTCGTCATAATCTTTTGCCAAAAACTTTATTTTTGCGGCGCAAATAAGGCTGCCGAGCGTGTTTGCGGAAGTATTCCATGCCGAATACCCGAAAAAGTTTTCGCCAAGTCCGACACACAAAAGTTTCTCAACAAACGCATTATCCGCACCGTTTGCATATCTGACATCGGCTATCATATAAGGTTTTTCAGGCTTTTCAAAAACTCCGTCAAAGGGCTTTGTCGGGATTTTCATGACGATTTCGCCCTGCTTATCAATAAAGTTATTGACATACAATAAAATGTCCGCAGAATTGACGTCAGACACCTCACAGCCCGCAAGCTCGATTTGAGATTTGACGCATTTTTCGATTGAGATATCTTCGTAATTTGAAATGAGATTTTTATACTTAGGTTCAAAAAATATGGGGGCGATTTTGACTTTTCCTTTAATTGCGCGCGAAAGCAGTGAAAGCGGAATTTCGTCTGCACCCGTTTTTACAAACGCCCCGAGTTTTTCAAGCTCACGCGCCTCTTGAACGTTAAACCCGTATTCGGCACAATCATCTTTTGAAAAAATCAGCGTTTCAAAAACCCCTTCTTTTTGCCAATCAAGGTAAATTTTGTTTATTTCAAAATTGCGTTTTCTTGTGTTCAGATAATCTTCTAAAATCTCATCAGGGACTTCTTTTTTGCACATTGTGCCGAATTTATCCATACAGTATGAGTATTGGAATATTTTTTTGCCCCATTTTGACCAGTATTCTTTTTCTTCTTCATTTATATTGTTATCGGAAATTCGCATTATGCTTGAAAATGCGTAAACTTTTTTGCCTTCAATCAGTTTTTTGAGCCTGTTTAAACGGAATTTTATTTCATCAAAACTGTCAGGAGACCGTCTTGACGGGATTAGACCGCCGTAAGCTATTGTATCAAGCGAAATTATAAGGATATCAAAATCACCTTTCAGCCATTCAAAAATCGCCTCGATATCGGCACATTTTGTCAAATCGCCCAAAAATTCCCTGTTGGGCAGCGAAAGCTCAATGCTCTTGTCGATTGCGCAAATCTGTTTGGCGAGCGTATAGCAGACGGGTCTGTTATCTATCGGTACAAAGCCTATTTTCATAATACTATTATATGTTAATATTTATATGACGCAACAAGGTTAAAATTTATGAATATTGATAAATCTCCCGAAAAAATCCGAAAAATGTTCGATAAGATTTCAAAAAATTATGACAGGCTGAACCTGTTGATTTCGCTGGGTTTTGATAAGTTCATAAAAAAAGAATGCCTAAAATTTCTTAAAATAACCCCGACCGACAAAGTTTTGGATTTATGCACGGGAACGGGCGATTTTGCAAGCCGAATTGAAAACTCAATCGGGGTTGATTTTAGCGAAAAAATGCTTGAAATAGCAAAAAAACGCGGGGTTAAAACGGTTAAAGCGGATTGCTGCAACTTGCCGTTTGAAGATAAGAGTTTTGACAAAATCATTATGGCTTATGGATTAAGAAACATTGAAAACCGAAAACGTGCGCTTGAAGAAAGTTACAGAGTATTAAAAGCCGGCGGAAAGTTTCTGCACTTGGATTTTGGCGAAAAAAACGTAATCGGAAAGGTTTTTGAATTTGTCGTTCCCATTTTTGCAAAAGTTTTTGAAGGCGACAATGAGGCTTACCGATATCTATTAAAATCCCGCAGAGAGTTTCCCGAGCCCGACGAGTTGATAAAGGAATTTGAAACGGTCGGTTTCAGATTATACGGGCGAAGGAATTTTTTGTTCAAAACGATATCGTGTCAGGTCTTTGTTAAATAACTCTGTTGGCATTTCCGCCGTTTATAAAATCTTGAATGCCGTCAAATGTGACCTTCAGGATATAATCAATGGCATCTTGCGATTCGTAGGCGATATGCGGGGTGATGATTACGTTTTCTTTAATCATGAGTTCTTTAACGATGTCAGAATCAATCATACACTGCAAAGACGACACTTCAAGAGCGTTTGAAAGGTTATCGCACTCATCGCATCGGGTTTGGCAGGCGACAACATCAAGCGCCGCAGAGGATAATTTGCCGTTTTCCAAGGTTTCTTTGAGATGAACGGTATCGACAAGCTCGCCTCTGGAAACATTTACAAAGCATGCGCCGTCTTTCATCTGACTAAATTCGTGCTGCGAAAACATGTGGTAATTGTCGCCGGTGTATGGCAAATGTAGGGTTATAATGTCGGAATTTCTAAGCATTTCGCCGAGATTGGTATATTGTACGCCGTATTTTTGGGTCAATTCGGTTTTTGGCGAAATATCGTAGGCTAAAATCTTCATCCCGAAAGCGTTTGCGAGTTTGCAGACCGACGCGCCGATAGCGCCCGTTCCGACAACACCGAGTGTAAGTTTTTCCAAATCTCTGCCGACAAAGTCTTTTTTCATATAATTATTTTGACGCACACTTATCACGACCTGCGGAATTTTTCTCACAAGCGAAATAATAAGCCCCATGGTAAACTCCGCAACCGAGGTTTCGCCGTAGTTTTGAACATTTAAAACGGCAATATTTTTTTGAACGCAAGCTCTTTTGTTTATATTGTCGTAACCTGTCGAGCGAACAGCAATTACTCGCAGGTTTTTAAAGCCGTTGATAATATTTTTGGTGACGGATGAATTAACAAAAACACTTATGACAAAAGCCTGCTCTTTATCCTCATCCGATAATTCGCTAAATGTCTGCTCATTCAAACTGTAGTCAAAAAATTTTATGTCATAATTTGCAAACTTATTTTGTTCAAAAAATTTATGTTCTGTTTCTCTATAGTCAAAAACAAGTATTTTAACGGTCATAGTGCCTCCGAAAACATTATTTAACGGCACAAGATGTAAATAAATCAGACAAGAGTCTAATAAAAATAACCCTATCGGTTAACTTTTGCCATTGTTTTTGAAATCTGGGAGTGAATTTTGCCTGCTTTGTACAAATACTGTGTCAACTTTTCGTAATTGTCGTTTTTCTCTCCGTAAGGCACTTTCATTTCAACAAGCTCGTTAACATTTTTGTTAATTTCCGAAAGTTTCTCCATTGATTCGCCTAAAAATGCTATTGCCTGAAAACGTTTTGAAACCCCAGCAAGAACTTTTTTTGACAAAAATCTCTGCGCTTTTCTTATCCAGGGGATTTCGATAACTTCTCCGGTCAAAGTTTTAGCAGTCTTAGAATTTGCGGACTGCTGTTTTCTTAAATCATACAACTCACGCTCAAGTCTTTGTTTTCTAACCTTTAGGCTTAAAACTTCACTTTCTGTCCCGTAAATTTCTGCGTTTTTAATTTTTCCGTTAATGTCGATTAATTCTTTTTCTTTTTCAGAAATGTTATACTCAAGCCCCTCAATTTCGTTCAAAATTGCATTATCATAACCGTTAAGCCTATGCTTTAACGGGTCATCAGACTTTGTCGAAGTTATGGGATTTATATTGAAGAAATTATCTGCCATAACTTTATTTTACGACAAATTTAAAAAATAATTCACCTGCAAAAAGATGATTTTAATTAATCGTATAGACCTTTTTGTAATATAAAATCAACCCCCAAACGGTCAAAACGATATTTGGCATCCACGCTGCCAAAAACGGCTCCAGCCTGCCGCCTTCTCCAAAGGATATAGAAAGCGCCCTTATAAGATAATAAATAAATATAATCAAAATGCTGAACAAAAATCCACGGTTATATCTTACTCTCGGCGGCGTTATCGCAAGCGGAACACCTATCAAAACAAGTGCAACAGTCGTGACCGGAAGCGCAATTTTATCAAAAAGCTCAATAACAATAATTCTTTTTTGACTTTGCGGCAAAGTATTATTTGCAATATACCTTACAAGCTGGGTAAAATTCATTTCTTTTGCAACATTTTTATTAAGCTCTTTTGACATATCAAGTCCGAAACTTACGACTGATTCATCAAAAAGTGCCGTATTCAAGACTTTACCGTCACCGTCAATCGTGTAAAGCGCCGCTTTTTCAAAATTCCACCCCTGAGGTGAAGTTTTACCCTCTTTTGCCTGAAGAATTTGAAGTGTGTCTTTTTTGGAAGTATCAAGCACCGTTATGTTATGCAAAATCTTATCTTCGCAATATCCTACGTAAAATAGTCTTTTCAAAAATCCGTCGTCATTAAGCTCTTTAAACACAAAGTTTTTTTTGCCGTCGGGGATATTTTTCTGTCCCAAAGCCCATAGCGCCAAATCTTTTGACTGCTTTGTCATAACAGGCACTATACTTTCATTAATAAAAAAGCTAAACAATGACATCAAAATCGCAAAAATAAAAATCGGTTTTGCAATCCTGTTTAAACCTATTCCGCAAGCACGCATTACGGTAATTTCAGATGCCAAACTCAATTTGTTCAACGTCATAACCGTTGCAAGCAAAACCCCCATAGGAATTGTCATAACCACAACCGACGGGAGGTTTAGAATAATAATCATTAATGCGACCTTAAACGGTATCCCGAAAAGTGAAATTTGCTTTATAAGAGTTATGAATGTGTCGGATGCAAAAATGATTGAAGTGAATACGCAAACACCCATCAAAAACATTTCAACAATCTGCTTTAGAATGTATTTGTCCAAAATGGTTACGTTATTAAGCTTTTCACTTATCTTGTCCAACATAATTTTTATTTTATTCCAAAATTCGGTTTTAATCAAATTTTAAAAGAACTTTTAACGTTTCTTTTTCCTTATTTTTTTCAAACGCTTCAATCGCCTTATCAATAGGGTACGTTGCGGAAATAAGCGGGGAAAAATCAATTTTTTCGGATTTTAAAAGCCTTAAAGCCGGCGCAAATTGACCGCATCTTGAGCCTAAAACCGTTATTTCATCAATTACAATCGGCGCGAGGTTAAATTCTTTAGAAGCTGCAACGGTGCTTTTTAAAACCAATACGCCTCTGGGTCTTGTAAGAGCTAAGGCTGTTTCAAACCCCGAAATTGACCCTGTCGCCTCGACCACGACATCGTATTTTTTTTCGATTTTAAAATCGTTCAAAAGCGAAGTTTCAACGCCCTGAGCGCTTGCTATATCAAGTTTGTTTTGATGTTTTCCGACCAAAGTTACGTCGATATTTTGGGCATTCAAAGTCAAAGCCGTGATAAGTCCGAGTTTTCCGTCACCTAACACGACAACCTTTTCAAACGGTTTTATATGAAGTTGCTCGGTAATTTCGCACGCTGCCGCAAGCGGTTCAACAAAAACTGCTTGAGTATCGGGAACATTATCGGGAACTTCAAACAAAACTTCAATCGGCATGGTAAAATATTCAGCAAAACATCCGTCTTTTTTCCAAATACCGAGCGTGTGTCTGTTTGGGCAATGGCGGTAAAGCTTTTGAGCGCAATATTCACAAGTATGGCATCCGTAGCTAATCTCTGACACCACACGTTTGCCCAAAAGTGACTGGTCAGGGTCGTTGATTTCTTCTACAACGCCAACGGCTTCATGCCCTAAAACTCCGACATAGCCCATATAACCTTTTGTTATCTCGTAATCCGTATTACAAATTCCGCCAAGAGTTACTCTGATGAGCGCTTCGCCTTTTTGCGGAACAGGTTTTTTATAATCATTTACAAGCTTTAATTCTTTATCAAATACTACTGCTTTCATAAAATTTACTCCTTTTAAGTAAATTTTATCATAAAAATTGATTAATCTGTTTCAATTTTCCAGCATGCGCAGTGGTGATTTTCACCGACTTTAAACATCGGGGGAACTTGTTTTTTGCAAATATCCATACAGAATTTGCATCTTGGGTGAAACTTACATCCCAAAATATTTTGCCTGATTGAAGGCGGCTGACCTTCAATTGTTTCAAGTTTATCACCCCTGTTTGACGGCAGTGCATTTAAAAGCGCAAGCGAATAAGGATGTACGGGGGTTTGGAAAAATTCTGCGGCAGGTGCCGTTTCGACAATTCTTCCCGCATACATAACAGAAATATCATCTGCATTTTCGCCCACAAGCGCCAAATCGTGCGTAATCAAAAGTATTGCAGAATGCGGCTTAATTTCTTTGAGCAAATTCATTATCTGCGCCTGGATTGTAACATCAAGTGCGGTTGTGGGTTCGTCTGCGATAATAATTTCTGCATTAGATGCAAGCGCCATCGCAATAATAGCGCGCTGTTTCATACCGCCCGAAAATTCATGCGGATAAGAGGACATTCTAACCTCTGCGCAAGGAATTTGAACCGCCTCAAAGGCTTCAACCGCCTTTTGAAAAACGTTATCAGTCGTTTGGTGGATTTTTATAACTTCCATTAATTGATTTCCTACCGTATACAACGGATTTAAAGAAGTCATGGGATCTTGGGGAATAAGTGCAATTTTTGCGCCCCGAATTTTTTGCATCTCTTTATTTGAAAGTTCAAGCAGATTTTTTTTGTCATAAAGTATTTCTCCGCCCGTAATTTTAGCGGTTTTTGGCAAAAGTTTTAAGATACTCATTGCGCTGATTGTTTTGCCCGAGCCTGATTCGCCCACAAGCGCCATCATCCTGCCTTTTTGCAAACAAAACGAAACATCATAAAGCGCCTGATAAAACCCCTCATCAGTTTCAAATCCTAAGTTTAAGTTCTTAACCTCAAGCATAGAAGTATTATACACTTTAAACACAAATAAGCCAATAAGCCGATGAGCGGATAAACGTGTTACATTTCTTCATAAACATTAAAGTTTTTTTGATATGTGCCGTAATATCATGTGTAAATCTATATGTTAAGTATTGTAAACTTAAAATTTATACGGTCAAAGTGTAGTTATATCAAGCAATTGAGGTTATCAGACATGATATTAAAAAGTAAAAGGTAGCAATTTCATAAACAAAAAAACGTTTATTGTAATATCGAGAGAAGTATATGCCTATGCGGCAGAAAGGATGTGAAGCATGACAGAACCAGTACAAGGTGTGCAACAAGTATCTGTACCCAGTTATCGGGAGTGGAAAAAAGCAAATCCTGAAGGAACTCGGAAAGAATACAAGTTGTTTAAAAGCGAGTTAAAGGAAAAACAAAAAGGTGTCGAGATCGAGCAATCGGGTGATCAGCCTTTGACAGTTGACATGAAACGGCGAAAAGAGAAAAAATACAATGAACGACTTAAAGATATTGCCGAAATGAAAGAATATGCAAAAACCCAGAAAGCTGACAAAGCAGGCGTTGGCGAAAATCTTAAATTGTCGGTTGATGATGAATTGTCACCCGATAACAAAACATTAATCGGCAATGATAAAGAATTTAAAGATGAACTTTTGCGTATGCACTTAGAGGGCGAATTGCCGTCAGATGAAGAACTCATTAAAGAATACGGTTCATTGGCAGAAGACGTAAAATCAATATACGGGTTGTTAGAATACAGAAAACAACATTATCAAAGTCATGATTTATATCTTGATAAAAAAGAATATAAAAGTGACATGCGTGAACAAAAGCAAGACGGTGTAGAACGTAAAGAATTTAAAGAAAACAATACACTTGTCAAAAATCGCAAAGTCAAAGAATTTATTGAGAAAAACTTTACCGATAAAGACGGAAAAGTTGATGCACAGGCGCTAAAAAATTATGTTGCACAGTTTATAGGTACAGATTACCAATTGAACTACGGTGTACATAAACAACACAAAGGCGGAACCGGTCAGGATGAAATTAGAATTTTAAAAGATGAAACCGGATTGTCAACCCGTCAAGTAAAGAAACTTGTTAAAGCAGCCGGCGGATTTACCGAAAAAGACGACAGCGCATGGAAAATACCTTTGGCAGGCGCAGGCGGTGCCGCTGTGGGTAGCGCTATCGGAGCTATTGGCGGTGCAAGTACAAAACTTAATGGGACAGCAGAGGCAAACGCAACAGCACAAGTAGTTGACGTACTCGGTAATGTGCTATCTGAAGCCGCGGATAGAAGTGTAGCTGATGCCGTCAAAGATTTATTAGGGCATGGTATGGCACTTGGTTCAGTCGTCGGCGGTGTTGTGGCATTGGGAGCTACAGCAATAACTTACAAATACGACGGCAAACGTGATGTAATGAACGGATATTCCGTTGAACAAGCAGTAGCAAATCCTGATCTTATGTTGAAAGGTTTAAAAAAGCCTTCTGCAACAGATAAAATTCCTTGGGTTATGGTTGAAACTTTAAAAGATGCAGGCGTGCCGGAAAAAGAAATCATTGATGCGATAAAACTTGCAAAAGGTAATGCCAGCGGCAACAACGTTAATATTAACGAAATGATTTCGGCATGCAAAATGTTGGAAGATAAATACAAAGCCAATGAGGTAGTTCAGCCCAAAACAGAAACTGTGACACCGGAAGTTACGGCTACACCGACGCAGAAAAATATTGCCGAAGAAGTCCAAATTGAAAGATATCATTATGACAGAAAACCCGGTGAATACTGGTTCGGTATCGTTAAAAATATGTACGAATCCGAGGACGGCAAACCTATAAGCAACGTCGATGCAAGCAAACAAGCATCAGCTTTGAAAAAAGCTTACGGTATCGCTGCAAAAAGCGCAGATATGCCTAATGCTCTCGATTTGGATTTAACAATTGACATTGACGGCAAAAAATACAAACTTAAAAACGTTGATCCTTCAAAAATCCAAAGAACAATAAGCACAGAAGCATCTGACGGTAAAACAATTAAAGCCGAAAGAAATGATAAAACAAAAAAAGAAGATGTGACTTATTACGGTTATGAAGCTGCCGCAACGGTTGAAGGTGAAATTAAAGAACAAAGAATAGTTGCACCTGAAACCAAAAAATATAAAGAAGCTCAAGCTCGTAATGAGGCTATGGAACAAGCCAAAAAAGAACTTAAAGAATCACATCCGCCGTTTGAACGCGAAGTTGAATAAAATAAGGCCTCCCAAAAGGGAGGCTTTTTTTAGACTTGTTTTACACCGTAAGGTATTGATTTAAGACCGTTTTTAACCCAAAAGCCTTTTTGGGGCTTGAATTTTTTGCCAAAATAAGTTGAGCCGGAGCCTGACATAATTGCATCGGGGTATTGGGATTTAATTTGTTGTAAGACTTCATAATCGTCAATAACCGCCCACTCAAGGTCGTTTTTATAGGATGAGGTTGCCCATTGGGGTGTCCCTCCTTTGGGTGTTTCTTGGGATGCCCCTTGGGATGCCCCTTGACCCCACCCCCCCTCCCGCAAGGGGCGGGGGGACTTATCCGCTATATATTCTAATACACCTTCAAGGTTATTATCTATATCGTTATTCCATATACGTATAACCTCAAATCCCTGTGAACGTAAATATTCATCCCGTTTTTTATCATATTCCGCATTGTCAAAATGCTGACTTCCGTCTAACTCAATTACCAACCTGTTATCAAATGAAACAAAATCAACAATATAATTACCTATAGGCTGCTGCCTTCTGAATTTAATATCATTTAATTGGCTGTTTTTAAGATACTGCCATAATTTTTGCTCATGCAAGGTAGGATTATTTCTCAGGTCTTTAGCGTTATTTAAAGTTGTCTGCGGGATGTGACGATGATGCAAGCCCCCGCCCCTTGCGGGAGGGGGATAGGGGGTGGGGTCCTCTCGGTTTTGTGCATTTTCGCATTCTTTTTGTTGGGGTGGGGGGTAATCAGAGCAAAGCTTAATCTTTTCGGCAAACTTTGTGTATGCCTCTTTTGCACTTATCCCCAAATCTATCGGCTTTATCAAAGCAACCTCAAACTCCTCAAACGGCAATTCCTCCAGTATCTCGCCCCTGCCTTTTGCCAATTGCCTTCCGCCTTTTAAGCAAAAATTCAAGTCAGACCCTAATTTTGCGCACAAATCATTCAACCCTTCATCATCCAAAGGCTTGCCCAAAAGCTTATTCAACCCGTACAACATGCCTGCCGCATCAGTACTTCCGCCCGCAAGCCCAGCCGCAACAGGTATGTTCTTTTCAATATGGCATGTAACTTTACAACATTTGCCCGTTTCATCCAAAAGTAATTTTGCCGCCTTGTACACCAAATTCTTTTCGTTATAAGGTATCTCATCACTTGTTCCGCTCAATATGATTTCGGTTTTATCGCTTTTTTCGGCAGAAATCGTCAAATAATCAAACAAATCAATTGTCTGCATAACGCTTTCAATGTTATGAAACCCGTCATCACGTTTACCCGTAACTTTTAGCGTCAAATTAATCTTTGCGGGGCATTGGATTTTGATTGTATTATTCTTTAAACATTCGGACAACTTCCCGAACATCTCTATCGAAAGCTTTTCACCCCGCGTATTTTCATCAATTCCAAGCTCATTTAAAGCTCTTGAAATATCTTCCTTTAAAAACCCGCCGTTTAATAGGCAGTTTTTAATATTTTTCCGCCTTTGAGAAAACGCCGCCTTGACCGTTTTTCTAAAATGACTGTAATCTGTGAGCTTTAATCTCGGCTCTTTTTTAACTTTCAATTTTACAAGTGCGGAATTGACTTTTGGCGCAGGGTAAAACGATTTTCTCCCGACAAGTTTAATAATTTCAACATCTGCCCAAAACTGCGACAAAATCGTAAGCAGCCCATATTGTTTTGATGGCGAATTTTCATCTGCGCACATCCGACGTGCAACTTCTTCTTGTACCATTAAAATTATTTCGGTTATTTTGTTTCTGTTTTTGTTGTCCAAATCATCAACTTCGCCCAGCAAATGTGCAATAATGGGGCTTGTTATGTAATAGGGAATATTTGCAACAACTTTAAAATTTCCGTTGCAAAGCATTGATAAATCAGTTTTTAAAATGTCTTTATGAATTATCCTCAAATTGGGTGCGTTAAGCTTTTCAAGCTCTTTTACCGCTTCTTCGTCCAATTCTATTGCAATAACTTCTTTTGCATATTTTACAAGCTGCTCGGTTACAAACCCGACGCCTGCGCCGATTTCCACAACCGTATCATCGGGCGATATTTGAGCATTGTCGATTATCGATTGAATAACTTCGCCGTTTATCAAAAAGTTTTGCCCGAGCCGCTTTTTGGTTCTAAAATATTTCGCGCGTTCAAAATAGTTCATGTTACTAATAATAATACCACACACAGGTAAATGTTTTATGAAATTTTGTCTGCTATGTTATAATAAAGGGGGAAAAATGATAAAAACAAAAGCAAAACTGGAAAAACAAGATATTTTAAATCTTTTCACCTGCGGGTTTAAGACGGATTTGAATGTTGCCATGGAGTTTGAAAGGCTGCCGATTTGGGACAAAACATTTGAAGCCGTCGACTATAATGCGGGAATTTGCGAGTTTTTGCGCCAATTTGCACGTGAGGAAAACTGGGATTACATTACAGACGACTACAACATAATCGGCTTGAAACAAAACCATGACACGATAACTTTAGAACCCGGAAGTCAAGTGGAATTAAGCATTAAGCCCGAAAAAACCATTTTTGATCTGGAAAAGAAAATATCGTCACTTGATAAAAAAATGGAAAGCATTTTGAAAAAATTCGGCATAACGCTTTTAAAATACGGAGTTTCACCGCTAACGACATACAAAAACATAAACCTCATCCCCAAAAGACGCTACAAAATTATGGCAAAATATCTGTGGGGAATATTATCCGATGTTATGATGAGAGAAACAGCAGGTATTCAGGGGTGTTTTGACTTTAAAGACGAACAGGATGCCATAAGAAAATTCAAAATTGCGAATATGTTAACCCCGTTTATGACCGCTATGTTTGCAAATTCACCAATCAGAGGCGGCGCTGAAACAGGCTATAAGACATTTAGAGGGCTTGCATGGCTTAATACCGACAATGACAGGTGCGGTTTTGCCGGCTTTGATGATTTTTCTTTTGAAAAATACATTGATAAAGTCTTAAAATCCCCGATAATCTTTTTGAATAAAAACAATCAAATGATAGAAGTTGACGGGAAAATCAATTTTGAAAACTATATGGAAAAAGGTTACGAAGGGTTTGACGCGACTATTGAGGACTTTGAGCTTCACGCGAACCTTTATTTTCCAGAAGTTCGTATGCGAAACTTTATCGAAATAAGAAACCATGACTGTTTAAATATGCCTTATGCCATTTTAGCGATTTACAAAGGGATTTTATACAACGAAAGTGCAATGCGTGAAATTGAAGCACTTTTCAAAAACTGCTCTTTTAAAGATTTTGCCGAACTGCGCTACAATGTTCCAAAAAGTGCTCTTCAAAGCCGATTTAAAGACGCTTACGCGGCAGATTACGCAAAAGAAATTCTCTATATCGCAGAAAAATCACTCATAGAAATGAACACAGGCGAAGAAAAATATTTAGACGATATAAAAGAATACACAATGAACGGACTTTGCCCTGCGGATGTAATAATTCGCAATTGGAACGGCATTTGGAATAAAAATCTTCAAAAATTGATTAAACATCTAACAAATAATTGATGTATTTATTCAAATATTTTGCGACGAAAAGTGCGATTACGCTCAAAATATAATCGTAAACCACTTTTATCATGCTTTGAGCCAAAATCCAGCCTTTAATAAATTCCCAGCCTTCATGTCTTATGGCGGAAATGAAAAGCATATACAAAACACCGATTATATGGATTGCAAAAACACCGACAAATGCGGCTTTCAAGATATTTTTAACCGAAAACCCGCTTTCCAATATAGACCCTGCAAAAAACGCCGCAGGCAAATACGCTAAAATATACCCGAACCCAAACTCCGTTACATAACGCATTCCGCCGCCAAGCGCAAACACGGGGAATAAAAACAACCCCGTTAAAATATAAATTACTATGCTTGTAACTGATAACCTTCTTCCCAAAAGCCCGACCACAAAAAGCACCATCGGAACTTGCGGGATAATTGAATACACATAATCCGCTTTTTTAAAATTGTAATTTGCGATAAAGTCAAGCGGTATTTGTTTTATATCAAGCTGTATAAATGTTGACACCATAAGCAAAAACGAGCAAAATAAAACCAAAATAATGTTTAAAACAGGAATTTTAACTTTTCGGTCTTTATCAATTCTTTTTATTTTCGGTACCATTGTTTCCATTATTTTACCCCGCAAATTTTTTGGTATTCTGTTTTGAATTTATCGTAAAAAATATTTTCTGTCCACATTATTAAGGCATCTTCATTATTGTTTTGGTAATAACCTTTTCTGACCCCGAGCGACTTAAAGCCGTATTTTTCATACAACCCGATTGCGGCTTTATTGGAAACCCGAACTTCAAGCGTAATATATTTGGCTTTATTTTTGTAGCAATCGTCAATTATTTGTCTTAAAAGGCTTTCGCCGATTTTCTGCCGTCTAAATTCGGGGCTGACTGCAATATTTGTGATATGAACTTCTTCTAAAATCTGCCAGCAGCCCGCATAACCGACCAAATTCCCGTTTTCATCGTATGCGCTGTAATAGCGCGCCAAATCGTTTGACAATTCGTTTAAGAATGACTCTTTTGACCAGTGATGTTCACCGTAAGCGCTTTCTTCAATCTTTATTACATCGTCCACATCAGACTTTTTCATCTTGGCAATTTTCACGTCCATACGTTGATTTTAGCATAACAAACCATTTTTATTCAAGCATTTTGAATTTTTAACTTTTGTTACATTTTTGATTTGCCATGAACGCTATGATAGACTAAAATTAAAGGATTGTATTTATGAGAAATATTGTTGTATACACGGATAAAAATTCTTCAGCTTTGGCTGATATCTTTGCAAAAATAGATGATACAAACGTCAGAGTTGAAGCTGCTGATAAGTTAAGAGAGTATGAAACGCTAAATCCTGCAATTGTTGTTGCAGAAAGTGTAAGCGACTTAAAAGATGTTTTGATGGTTACAAAATTCAAAGTTCCCGTTTTGTTTATCGGGGAAACTTTCAAAGGTTCAACCGTTCGTGCGGTAGCTTATGATTATGTTAAAACTCCCGTTGACAATGACGAGTTGTTAATTCGTGCAAACTGTCTTTTGAAAATCAGAGATTTGCGTGAAAAAATCAAAGTTGTTTCAACAACGGATGAATTAACCGGACTTCATAACAGAAGATACTTAAACGAACGCTTAGAACAAGAAATTTCACGTGCAAAACGTTACGGCACAAGCCTTTCATGTCTTTTGTTTGATTTAGACTTTTTCAAGGTTGTAAACGATATTTACGGTTACGAATGGGGCGATGTGCTTTTAAGGTCAATTGCCGATAAATTGAAACAGTTGATTAGAAAAGAAGATGTTTTGACAAGATACGGCGATGAGGAATTTGTATTGATTTTGCCAAACACATCGGAAGATAACGCATTTTTGTTTGCGGAAAGATTCAGACACGACATTGAAAGAATGGAATTTATCCCTGCGGGTGAAGAAGAAAGACACCCGATTACGATATCGGGCGGAATTTCAACTTTCCCTTGCATTGAAGGCTCTGAAGAAGATGCAAATACAATAATTCGCTACGCAGAACACGCTTTGTATAACGCTAAAAAACGCGGTAAAAATAAAATTGTTCAATTCTCGCAAATCAATTTAGGAGAATAAGCAATTAAAACAGACCTCCTTTCTGAACACGAAAGTGTAAATCTGGTTAACAGGCGATGCCCTCCATCGCCTTTATTTTTACATATAATTATTGACACACTTTATAAAATTCATTATAATGGAGTGGTAGTAAAAAATTGGAGGATACTAAAATGAATTTGAAACAGAAAACCTTTAACGGGGGGGGGGGGGCACAATAGCTATCCTCTAACCCAAACAGATTGTGACTTTTACCCTACACATCATTTGACAAGCCACTTTTCACATAGGGCTTGGCGAATTTGTCACTATGTCATTGCGAGCGGAGCGTCGCAATCGCAAAGTTGGTGAAATCCGACGATTATGCGATTACGACGGCACATTCGTGCCTCGTAATGACAATACTCAAAGTCATGGCGTTCCACGTCATTGCGAGGCGGCAAGCCGCTTTCCACATTGGGTTTTGCATAATAGCATTTGTCAATGTAAGGAGGATAAGCGTAGCGCAGCCCGACGCGGCAATCTATTAAGTGGATTGCTTCGTCACTTCGTTCCTCGCAATGACGGAGATAGTGGTACTCCACGGAGGTTAATTAAAGTAACCGACTTAAAGACTTGCGCGAGCGAGCTGAGGGCGAGGCTTGACGTTGAAAATGACGCAGTCATTGCAGACGTCAACCGCAGACCCGTTAA
>CANQML010000026.1 GCA_947624935.1 Candidatus Gastranaerophilales bacterium | reverse complement strand
GGGGGGGGGCAGTCCTATATGTTCTATTCATCTGTATTTCCATAATTTTGTGCCTCCACTTTTTTATTATATGAATTTTTTTATCCTTTGTCAATAATTTATCTTTTTGATTTATGCAATCTTAACTCGGAATTTATCTTTGCGCGTAACTTACTTCATGCTATACTGAATTTATGATTGAACGTTACACGCGAAATGAAATGAAAAAAATTTGGGATGAAAAGTTTGACTATTACCTGAAAGTCGAGCTTGCCGTGTGCGACGCGTACGCACAGCTCGGTAAATTCGACAAAAACGATGTCGAAAAAATCCGTCAAAATGCAAAGTTTGATTTAAAACGAATTGACGAGATTGAACAGGAAGTGAGACACGATGTTATAGCGTTTTTGACTTGTGTGAACGAAAGTTTGGGGGATTTGGCGCAGTATATGCATGTCGGAATGACAAGCTCGGATGTGATTGACACCGCTTTTGCCCTGCAAATCCAAGACAGCGGAAAAATTATCCTTGATGATTTGAATAAAGTGTTAAATACCTTAAAAAAACTTGCAAAAAAACACGAAAACACAATCTGTATAGGGCGTTCGCACGGTATTCATGCGGAAGTTATGACGTTCGGTTTAAAAATGTACAACTGGATTGACATTCTTGAGCGTCAAAAATCCAACTTTGAACATGCGCTTGAACAAATCAGAGTGGGGCAGATTTCAGGACCGGTGGGAACTTACAGCAACATACCGCCCGAGGTTGAGCAAATAACCTGCAAAAACCTTAACCTTAAGCCCGCAAGGATTTCAACGCAGATTATTGCGCGTGATTATCACGCTTATTTTATGCAGTCTTTGGCTTTGATTGCAAGCGTAATCGAGCAGTTTGCGACCGAAATCAGACATCTTCAAAGAACGGAAGTGTTGGAAGTCGAAGAAAGTTTCGGCAAGCACCAAAAGGGTTCTTCTGCCATGCCGCATAAGAAAAACCCTGTTTTATCCGAAAATCTCTGCGGCTTGGCTCGTGTTGTAAGGTCAAATTCAATCGCTGCTTTGGAAAACATCCCTCTTTGGCACGAAAGAGATATTTCTCATAGCTCCACCGAGCGGATAATTTTCCCCGACAGCCTTATTTTGATTGACTTTATGCTGACAAGGTTTAACGAAATCGTTGAAAATCTTGTAATTCACGAGGATAACATGCTAAAAAACACGGACAAATTCGGCGGAATTGTTTTCTCGCAAAAAGTGCTTTTATCGCTTGTCGAAAAGGGCTTGACACGTGAACAGGCTTACGAAATCGTCCAAAAGAACGCACTTGATGCGTTTAATAACAACGGGAATTTTAGGGAAAATTTAATCAAAGACGGGCATTTTACAAAAGACGAGCTGGATAAAATCTTTGATAAATCGGCGTTTTTAAAGAATGTCGGTGAGATTTACAAACGGTTTTAGTCGATATGCGACGTAACCCCGATTGACATATTGTTGTCGATTTCGATTGTGTGGCGGATTACGGTGTGCGCCATTAAAAGCATATAGGGGTTAATCTCGGTTGTCTGCGACATATTAATCTTTGCTTTTGCGACTTTTTCCTCGGATTTTGCCTCTTTTTGCGAGAAAGTTATAACGGATTCCATGGAATAATGCTTTTCATCACGTTGAATACGGGCGAGCAGTTCATCTTTAGGAAATTCTTTACTGCATTCCAATTGAACGTGAACGGAGTTTGAAGTTTCCAAAACGAGCGTCGCAACGACCGTTCCGAAGTTTACGGTCGAAATCGTTATCGTTAAAATGCTGTCGCTTTCTTCGCCTTTTTCTTCGGTTTCGATATCGAGGTCAAACCCGACGCCTTCTTCTAAAGGCAGCCACGGAAGATACAACAACATCAAAACTTTCAAAGTTTTTGCGGGGTCGTTCTGCGCCGCAGCCGCAACACTCGCATTTACAAGTTTTGCCATTTCTTTAATCTGACTCAAATCATTTATACCCTGTTTTGAGGCTTGTGTCATTGCCGTAATAAGCTTTGTCAGGGCTTCTTTGCCGTTTGATTGAAGCAGTTGCGAGATTTGCGACAAATCAATCATACCGTTTGGCGAAAGTGCGAGGTTTTTAATTGTCGACTGAAATTGAACGGCGATTTGGGTTTGCAGAGCCGTTTGAATTTGAGTAGGGGAAACGAGCCCCTGCAATTGAGCGAGAATTTGTGCCTGCTGTTGGGAAAGCGCATTTCTTTGAGCGGCGATTTGCTGAGCAAACATTTGGTTAAATTGCGCCTGTGTCAAGCCTTTTTGGAGCATAAAAATAAACTCGTTAAGGTTTTTGGGCAAATTCATAACCTCTTTTGCATAAACGGCTCTGTCCATGCTTTGGAGGGTATTCATCTGCAATTCGGCGCTTTGAGCAACTGTTTTGGCAGATTGGGCGGCGGCTTGCGGCTGAATATTTTGTGCAAAACTTTCAGCTTGCGGTGCTTTTGGGGGAGTTTGGATGTTGTTATAGCTAATCCCGTAACCCGTAAAGCGATTTATCATTCTGCCTAAATCAAAGTTGTTCATACACTAATATTAATCGATTTTTTTCAAAAAGTCCATAAGATTTAAACTGCTGTTCTGTAATATTCGTCAATAAAGTATTTTTGGAAAGTATCGGGCTGCAAACGTTGAGCCGCATGGTCAAGCATACCGTGAGGCATACCTTTTAAACCTGCTTTATGGAGTAATGTATTAATTTCATTCATAAACAATGAGTTATTAATTTGGCTGTACGGTCTTGCGTTTGCCGCATATTGGTAATGCTCTGCGAGTTTTGCAAGAATTTGTTTCTCGGAAGCTCCGCTATTTATGAGATTAAGAGCTTCTTTTGCCGTTCTGTGCATTTCGGTATAATAGTATTTCATTGATTTGCCATCGGGATAAAAGTGCATATAACCGTTTTCAGACTTATCGAAGTTAATACAACTCGGTTTATATTCATCAGGAATACCTTTAAGATTTACGACAGATTTTTCAGCCATAGGGTTGTACTTGTCGCCGTATTTTTTTGCAACTTTTTGAACCCATTGAGCTTCTCCTATACGTCGGTTACGAAATACGCCTTCATTTCTTATAACACCCGGTTCAACTCCATTGCTTCCTTGACCGACTTTATCATACCATCCGTCGCCAACAGATACCTTGTGCATATTATTAATAGTATTTACATAACTTTCAAAACTTTCCGTATAATTGCCGGTTTCAATTGCATCGTTAAGGTATGCTCGGGCTTCTTGAGAAGCGCGTATATAACCTGCATCAACCTTTTTGCCGCCGTTTCCGGCTTCTCTTACCAGTTCATTTGAATTTATTTCAGGTAATTTCGTTCCGTTTGCTTTAGGTACAGCAGGCATATCTGCGACTGTCGTACCATTAGTAGAAATATCTTTAACTATGATTTGGTCACCTTGTTTTGTAATAATCAGGTGTTCGCGTGATACCTTGCTGTAAGTTTCAGGTATTCCATGATTTCTTCCGATAATTATAGATTCACCGTCATTTAATTTAGATAATCTTGCTTGCATATCAGGTGAGGCTAAATCAAGTTCATATTCGCCGCCCAATTTTAATTTTGCATTAGGAGAGACGACAGCTGATTCATTTCTTTGAAGAACATTCCCAACTTCTTTATCATGTGGAATGCCAACCTGTGCAGCAGAATATCTTGATTTTAATCCGTCAATATATAAAGCATTATCACTTACATCGGTATATTGTTTTGCATAATCGTCAACATGTCCCGGAGTTGTGTTGGATGTTTTATTGTGCATAGCATCAAATATGGCACTTGTTCCATCATCAAATTCTACCGTATTCCAAGCATGTCCACCACCACCGAGAGCATCGTAAAAATTGCCTCTTTGGAGTGAAACATTTAAGTCGATTTCATCACCAAGTATTTTATATAATAAACTTCTGTGACGACATACTGCAATATGCGGTTTTGATGTAATAATATCACCCAGTAAAATTTCTTTGCCGACATTTTGATGTTCCCATACGTCTAATTTATTTTCATTAATACTTTTACCACCTGAAATTTCACATACATATTTTTGTAAATATGCAGCTTTTTCTTTAGGTGACATATTTTTTGTTTTGGATTTTATGTCATTAATCATACGTTGAAGTTGTTTATCTTGTTTTCTGTCCACAACAATAATTTCACGTGAGGGAGAATTTAAAAGATTTCCATTATCATCAAATTTTAGACGTCTTCCTCCATCTCTGTAACCGTCTGCGACAAAAGTATCTGCATCAATATGATGTGTTTTATTAAAGGAATTTGACTGTTGTATCGGATCTGTATGAACTTTCCTATTAATCGGATTTTTTGAATTTGCAGCAGCCTTCGGCGCAGCAGGTGTTTCTGCCTTTGGTGTTTCGGGAGTGTCTTTTATCGATTCTGAACTTCTTATTGAATTAAACATTTCTTTGATATCCTGTTTAATCTGATTAAGTTTGACTTTTATACCACTGGAAACTTTGCCCGCCAAAGTGTCTATTTCAGCAAAAATAGCTTTGCACTTAGCACCCAGCGCTTTTATATCACCCGAAAAATTCTTCATTTCATTCATCAGGCTGTTAATTTTATTTTTGCAATTGCCCCAATTGCCTTTCAAAGCAGGCGGCATAGCTACGTCAATGTCATTTACAACCGCTTTGACCTCATTAGCTTTCGGCTCAATAATTTCGGGTGTATCGGCTTTTGGCGCCGCGGGGGTTTCATCCGCTTTCGGTGCGGCGGGGGTTTCGTCTGCCTTCGGCGTAGCGGGGGTTTCATCCGATTTTGGTGTAGCAGGAGTTTCATCCGCAGGTTTGGCATTTACTGACGGTTCGGATTTTGCCAATTTTTTAACATTAATTAAATCTTCAATTTCAGTCATTAATTTCTTTGATCCGCCAAATGACTTAATCGCAGAATTAGACTTCATTTTATTCAAAATTGTTTCTAACTGTTCAACACTTGCAGACGGGCTGTGAACAAACGCTTTTAACGAAGTCATATCACCAATTCCGCCATTATCCGGTATCGTTTGTAATACGTTTTCAAAATCGGCAAGCTGTTTTAATTTTTTATCGGCTTTTGCTATTAAATCCGCAGCCATGTCTTTACCTTGAACTTCATACTTAAACATATTACCGTTGCCGTCAACTCCGACACGTTCTCTCAACTGTTGTTTAAACAGTTCAATTTCTTCTTTAGTATTAAGATTATTGACAAGATGTGAGTCCAGAGTTGCCGCATCATGAGGCGCTAAAGCACCGCCATTTTTGTTCGCCAAAATTGCATCTGCACTATTTGCAGTATTACTGTTTATTTGCTCAACAATTTTTTGCCCTGAAGAATTGCCGGCAACTAACTCTTTACCATGAGACTCTACGCCATGTGCATCCAAAATTTCCTGTTTTAACTGTCTGCCCTGACTACGATTTGAAGCTTGATGTAAATCAGCTTGACGATACATTTCAGGTGCATCCTCCGCCGAAACATTGCGTGCTTGTTCCATCGCCTTATTGAATTTTTCTTTATTCAAAGTGCCGCCGGAAATTGATTGACCATCATTTGTAGCTTTACTTAATACCTCAGGACTTGCTCCGGCAGGTACGTCAGCCTTTTTAGCAAGCGATTTTAAGCCGATTAAGTTACCTGTTGCAGAGAATACCGCGTTCATCGCAACACCGTTAACCGTTATTTGACCTGTTTGGACATATTCACCGGCTGCACCAACTCCGATATCACTTGCCAATACGGTCGTTAATCTCCCGCCCCCACGTACAATTGTACTTGCATTATTAAACATTTTGCCAATAAACGGCATTTGTTCCGCACCGATAAATGTTGTTGTACCTGCTATCAAACTTTCTATGGCATTATTTTCTCTTGCACTTGCCGTATTACCCGTTTGAGATGTGTTGTATTCAAGTGCGTTCATCCCGTAAGTAGTTGCTGCCGTTGCCGCACCCGAAACCGCAGCTGTACCGATAGTACCAAGACCTACTGCAGCAGCACCGCCGGATGCAACAACAGTCGCCGCAATTACAGGCGCCATAACTATTGCCATTTTACCCGTTTGGATTGTTGACACGTAATCACTGTTCGTTTGGGCAAGTTCGTTTTCTTTAGCCACAGCTTCTTTTGCCAAATCCTGTAAAGATATTACATTGCCGTCCACATCTCTTAATTTGCCTTGCGCAGCTATTTCCATTCTCGCCAAAAGCTGCTTGGCATCATTATAACGGGTTGCAACATCACTTCTGTCGGTGCCCAAACCGCTGTATTCAGACAAAGAGTTCGCCCAACCTGATAACTTACCTTGTTTGTCAACTTCCATCTTGTGGTCACGTTCCAACTGCGCTACATATTGCCGCATTAAATCCAGCGACTTCATATTGTTTTCAGTTATATGTTTAATAACTCTTTTATCCGTAACTTGTTTTCCGTTATTATCATAAAATACAGCTTCATCAGCCGAATACCTCGTATCTGCTATAATCTTCAAATAATCCGCTTTTGTATCGGTTATATGAATTTCAGCCATAGACTCAATTTCTTGAGTTGTTGTCTGTGTCTTAAATTCGCCATTTTCAACTCGCTCTTTTAAACCTGCCAATATTTGCGGATTGTTTTGTAAAATCGCCTTCAACTGCACAGTATTAAAATCTGCATTGTTTATATGGCTTGCGCTTTTACCCGTTGAACCGCCTTGACCTCTTTCATAATCAATATTGTGCATCAAATTAACACAAAAGTTTGTAAGCTCCTCATCAGACATCTTGATTGTTCCCGCTAACAAAGCATTGGCTTTTATGCTCATCTTTCTTGTGTTCGCCGAAAGCGTTTTCTGATAAAGCTCATCCATTGACTTAACCCCGTCAACTTCACCGTTTTGAATCATTTTGTCTATTTCCGCATAAAGTTTCGGATCCATACTGTCAAATGCATGAGTAAAATCGCCCGATTTTACGTCATATAAAACTTCTTGAGCCTGAATATCTATCGGCTTTTCACCTTTATATAAGCCGTTATTAAATGCCGCAACACGTGCACTGTCTACTTTGCCGCCGTCTGCAGTTTTTCCCGCAATATACTGTTGAACCGCGTTTTGACCTTTAAATTGCGCTCCATAGCCTGCTTTTTTGTTTTCTTCCGCGGCTCTTTCTTTGACATAAGCGTAAACTTTGCTTTCAGGGTCTAGCGCCTGCCCCGCTCTAATCTGGTTTTCAAAATCGTTGTCCGTGCCGTGTTCAAACATCAATCTGCCCACAACACCTTTGGCATGTTCCAAATCCTCAGGTACACTTTCATCATAAACCTTGTTCTGAACCCAATATGAATCAAATCTGTCAACCTCATCAGGTTTCCATCCGTCAGCAGCCAAATACGCTCTGACAAGTGAACCTTCGTTTTCTTTCAAATTTTTATGAGAATTGTCTGCTTTAAATTGATTTTCAAGTTCTATCCGTGTTTGTCTGTCGGGTACAAGATCCATTATAGTTTCAACTTTTGCCGAACGGGTTATGCCCAAACCGCCGTCAACTTCGTATTCCATCTCACGTTTTATTGACCTTGCAGCCTCCTGAGGCGTCATAACACCTTTGTTTATTAATGTCTTTAAATGCCCTAAAACTAAATCGTGACTTTCTTCATCCAATAATAAGTTTTCAAGCGGCATGCCAACAACCTTGCCGTCGTCTTTTAACTCGCCAAAACCTTTCGCTTTCAATTGCGTGTTTACATTTTCAAGGATGTCTTTTGAATAAATATTTCCAACACCTTCCTGCATTAGCGGAATGTCCGTTCCCCAAAAATAATCAGCCGCTTTGGTAAGTTTATCCGTAATCGCTTTTGATTCAGTTTGAACAAACGCTTTTGCCTCATCAGCAGTCAATTCCTGACCGGTTTGTTTGTTTATATATTTTACATTACCCTGTGAATCTATTTGATAAATTATGTTTTCATTGGTTATCGAATTGCCCTGTTTAACTTGCTCATTTTGCGAAGTACCCGTGATTTTTTCAGCTTCAAGCCTTGCTTTTTCTTCTTCAATCCTTGCATAAGTTTCAAGATTGGCATTTAACTTGCCTTGCAATTCTTCAACATCAACTGATTTTACCGTGACATTGCCGTTTTCATCAACAGCTACCTGAAAACGTCTGTCATGCGCCGATGATTCGTATATCCCGTTTTCTTCGTCAACAAGTGTTAAAGTCATCGCAGCATTAGGTCCATAGGTTGCAGGTAATGACATCCTTAACATTTTCGGGAATTTGCCTTCTTCTAACTTTTGACCATTTGGCAAACGAATTTGACCCGTGTAATCTTTGCCCAGCCCTGTGGATTTCCCGTCGATAAGCGCACTCGTCTTGCCGTTTGCACCAAGTTTTTGCGCAAGTAAATCCTGCATTGTAGGCTCTTCAGGCACCACTTTGTCAGGTACTACTTCATCCGGCGTCACAGCTATTTCCGGCACTTTCTGCGGCACCGGCGGCTTACTTTCCGGTATCACAAGCTCCGGCATCGGAATTTCGGGTTGCGCCGGTTGCTGCGCTTCTGCACTTTTTGTAAAACTTTCTATCGTATTTAAAAAATTAAATACATCTTTTTTGTTCGCTTCTCCTTTTAAACCGTTTTGCTTTAAAAATTTTCTTGCTTCATGTTTTGTAATTCGCCCATTCTGCGCAAAACTTTCAAGCGACTCTTTTAGCTTTTGTATTTCTTCTTGCGACAATGTGCCGTCTTTATTAATATCAAATTTGTCAAATATATTCTTGATTTCAGCGGATTTAATGTCGGATTTTTTCAAACCGCCCTGAAATCCGTTCAAATTTACTTGACCGAACTTGCCTTTCCTTCCTAAATTTACATTGTCGGGTATGCCCATGAATAACTCCTTATTATTCATGACGGCAACATGCCCGAACTTCTTTAAATGGTTATATTATCCCCATAACATAACATAACATAACATAACATACAGCATTATACTTGGGTTTCAACCGTTTTTAAATTCATTTTTACAAATCTTTACATTTGATTTATAGTTTAAATTTCTTACCTATTTTTTAATCGGTAAGTACGACTGCGGGTAGCTGTAATCTTCTTTAAATCCCAAGTGTCTATACATCTTTAACGCCTGAAAATTATTTGTTTCGGTGCACGTATTAATCTCCGTTATCGGTCTTTTTGCATCCTCTACAAGCGAAATTACCCTCTCAATCGAATACTTTAACATCATCTTGGACAATCCGCGACCCTGATGCTCCTTTTTTATCGCAACTATCGGGATATTTACAATCCTTCCGCCCGTTAAATTCATAAAACAAAACCCCACGGGATAATTGTCACACATTAAAACACTCGTCGCCTCAGGCAAAAATTCAGCATAAACATTTTTCGTAATCTTGGTTAAAATATCAAACGTTCCGTCCAAACTCTGAAATCTCGGGTCAAAAAGCGCATCGGCGCTGGTTTCAAAAGCTTCCTGCACAATATTTACCGCCTCATTGAAATATTTTTCATCCCACGCAACAACTTTGTAGCATTTTGGAAGATTTCTCAACTGCGTCATTTTCAAAATCTCTTTTGAATTTGTTCCGCTCATCATAAACCGCATTACAGCAATCCCGACAAACTTGAACCCAAATCGTGCAATCTCGCCTATCAAAGACTTTTGCGCCCCCAACATCGGATAGCAAACTATCTTTTTTTCTCTAATCTCTTTGGTTTCTTCTAAAAATTCGGTGATTAAATATTTACTCCTCACCAAAAAATTTTCCATATTCAGCGCATGAATTATATTTAATTCAACCGCCTCCGATATCATTGTCGTATAAACCAAAAACGCAGACGGAATACCGTCTTCAAGCAAAATAATACATTTTATCAATTCTTTTCGGATTGCATCAATAAAATCATCAAAATTCAATGGTTCAAGTTCAAAATTGTAATCCACACCCGCGCGTGTTCTAAAATCGTTATAAAGCGGTTCAAAATCTTTATAATTTTCTTCAGATAATAATTTTGCCTTAAATTCCGTCATAATCTTCCTTTATAGCATGTGGTGCATTTTATCTTTTTTGGTTTCCATATAACGTTTGTTGTATTCGTTGATTTCAGGAGTTAATTTTACTATCTCATTAACGTTAAGTCCATAACCCTTTAGGGCAATAATTTTTTTCGGGTTGTTTGTAATGAGATTAAATGTTGTAAAGCCTAAATCCAAAATGATTTGAGCGCCGACACCGTAATCTCTTAAATCGGGCTTGAAGCCTAACGAAATATTAGCCTCAACGGTATCCTGCCCGCATTCTTGGAGTTTATAGGCTTTAATCTTGTTGACAAGCCCTATTCCTCTGCCCTCGTGCCCTCTCATATAGATAACCGCACCTTTTCCGTAGTTTTCTATATAACTCATAGCGCCATGCAGCTGTGAATTGCAGTCGCATTTAAGGCTGTGGAAAATGTCGCCCGTCAGGCATTCGCTATGAACTCTTATAGCGGGAATTTTGTCACTTCCGTCATCTTTTACCAGTGCGGCATATTCCATGCCTGTCAAATTGTTTCTGTAACCGTATATCATAAAGTTGCCGTATTGGGTCGGCAAAAACGCTTCCGCCTCACGGGTTACAAACCTTTCTGATTTAAGCCTGTAGGCAATCAGCTCTGCAACCGAAATAAATTTTATCCCGTGTTTATCGGCAAATTTTCTCAAATCATCACGGCGCATCATGTGCCCGTCCTCGTTCATAATTTCACACATAATCCCTGCCGGAGTGTGACCTGAAAGCTTTGCCAAATCAACAACGGTTTCCGTGTGTCCTGCTCTTTGCAAAACCCCGCCATGGCGCGCAACACAAGGGAACAAATGCCCCGGCTTTCTCAAATCCGACGGCACTGCATCGGGCGCAAGCGCAACTTCAACGGCTTTTGCTCTGTCGAATGCGGAAATTCCCGTTGTAACACCGTACTTTTCCGCCGCATCAATACTTACGGTGAATGCCGTTTTCATCCTTTCCGTGTTTTGTTCAACCATTTGCGGCAAATCAAGCTTTTCGGCAATCTCGGGGGTTATTGCAAGGCAAATTAACCCTCTTGCCTCTTTTGCCATAAATTGAACAACATCAGGCGTAACGGCTTGCCCCGAACAAATTATATCGCCCTCGTTTTCGCGATCCTCATCGTCTGCGACAATCAGCATCTTGCCCGCTTTAAAATCCTTTATTGCATCTTCTATACTGTCAAATCTAAATTCGTCCATCTACATAAACCCGTTTTGTGCCAAAAAGTTTTCGTCTATCTTATTATCCGATATTGATAAAAATTTTTCAACATATCTGCCTAAAATATCTGTTTCAATGTTTACCAAATCGCCTGTTTTTAAGTGTTTTAGGTTAGTATTTTCAAGCGTGTGAGGAATAATCGCGACGGAAAACACATTCCCGTCAAGCCCCGAAACGGTCAGGCTCACACCGTTTACGGTAATCGCGCCTTTATATACAATATATTTGGAATTTTCGACCTGAAATTTCATATTCCCCAAATATTTTGCCGTACAATCGATGTGACCTTGAACAATATGCCCGCCAAGCCTTGATGTCGGTGTCAAAGCGCGCTCAAGGTTCACGATATCGCCTTTTTTGAGGGTTTTGAAGTTTGTTATCTTAAAGGTTTCATCACTCACATCCGCCGAAAAAGTGTCTGCTGTATGCTTTACAACGGTTTGACAGCAGCCGTTTATTGCAATGCTATCGCCGAGCTTTGTATTTTCAAGCACTTTTTTACACCTGACGGTAATCACAGACCCTTTGATACTTTCTAAAACACCCGTTTCTTCAACAATACCCGTAAACATATTTGTATTATACCATAACAAAAATGAGTACAGTGATTAAATTTCTGCTAAATTTTTGAATTTTAAAATATCGCGCAGAAAATAAAACCGTGCTGATGTTTTTATCCGCGATAATAGGCTTTATGCATTTTGAGCTTCTTCAAGAAGTTTGTTATATTCTTCACGTAAAGCTTTGGCAAAATACGTTACCGAATTAACCCATCTTTGTCTTGTCTGGTCGTCTGCAACACAGTAATTGCCTTGCATCCCGATAGATTTTATGTTTTCATAACCTCTGTCAACATTTTTCTTTAAAGTATTGGAGGCGATTTTTATACTGTCGGCAACGCTTGTGCAAGTTATACCGTCTTTACCGTTGGGTGTAAGTCCTCCGACATTATTTTTGGTTCTTGCCATTACTGAAGTACCGTATGTCGATTCAATCCACGAAATACCCACAAGCGTAAATACATCAACATTATTTGTTTTAGCAGCACTTATAAAATCGTTTGCCGAATCCGTAAGTACACTCTCTTTTTTGCCGCCACGTTTCATCAAGCCTTCTAATACATTTTTATAAGCTTGTTCAAATAATTCGTCATGTATAGATTCATTTGAATTTGTTAATGGTGTCATATTTGTATATTTCGCTAACTTGACATATTTGCTAACGTCAGAGCTTTTTGTATTCTGTTTACTTTCCTCAAGTTTATAAATGTCACGTCCCCAATTATTGAGACCAAATTTATCATCAAACCACCCACCTTTGCTTTTATCGGAAGAAGGAGCATTATCAGAAGGTTTTGTTGATGCTTCTTGAGCGTTATCCGCCTTCTTAGGAGCTTCTTTTGGTTTTACATCAGTATTTTCAATTTTACCTTCACCATTTAGTATATCATCAAGGTCTTTTAACCATTTTGCGCCCAAATCATCAATACTCATACCTGATGATATTGAATTTTGTTTTAAATAATTTTTAACGGATTTTTGCGCATTATCGGCAAAAATACAATTTCTGATTTCTTTACCGCCTTTAGATTTTACATCAAAAGTCACATTCCAAATATCGGAACTGATTTTCCCGTCAGTAGAACCCTTCTCGCTTTTGCCAGATTTGTCCATACTGTCAAGCTTTTTAACGATTTCTGCCGCTAACTGGTCTAATTTGTTTGAAATTGAAGTCATAACGAATCCTTATATTTAATATCACTACGTATTTTTAAAAACTTGGCATTTATTCTTTTTTCAATATAACACAAAATTTTTACAAAAAGTAACATACTTATAATTTAAAAGTTTTCGACAATTACTCCTCCGGGCAATAGCCTACATAGCACTTTCAGGTCTTAAATTCGCTTTAAATGTTTATATAATAATTTTAAGAAAGGAGGCTCGTATGGAAAATCAAAAAGCGGAAACCGCAAAAGAAAAAATGAAAGAAAAAGCTAAAGATGTGAAACAGCATGTAAAACGCGGAATTGACGAAGCAAAAGTAAAAGCACATCTTGCTAAAGAAAACATCAAAGACGAAGCCGGCAAAATTAAACAAAAAGTTACTCAAAAAGTAGCTGAAGAAAAAGCAAAATACAGAAAAACAGCATAAGAGCCTTCGGGCTCTTATTTGATTTTTATTTTGTAATTTGCTACAATTGCCGTATGGAAAGCTTTATTTTTCAAATTGTCTACATAGCTGCCGTTGCGGTTATAGCATCAATTTTTGCATATTTCGTAACAAAAGATGCAAAAAAATTCATAGGCTCTGAAAGAAGCCTTTCCAAAATCCAC
The DNA here is from genome assembly GCA_947624935.1 of Candidatus Gastranaerophilales bacterium. GTDB lineage: Bacteria > Cyanobacteriota > Vampirovibrionia > Gastranaerophilales > Gastranaerophilaceae > SIG32. The sequence goes on along the minus strand of CANQML010000026.1, from coordinate 8,130 downwards.
AATTCAATAATATATGCACTTTCATACATCAACGAAAACATGATGGATAACGGAAGATTTGTATATATAAGAAACTTGAAAAGCAAATACACAACAAACAAAAAAAGCTACAACACAACAAATCATGCCAGAATGCTTTACTCTCTGTATTTGTGCGAAAGAGAACTGAATATTCAAGGGCTTGCCGAACGCCGCAGAACCTCGGCACAATATTTTGTTGACAAATATGTTAAACCAATCGGGTTTGGCAGATATGCCGCAGTATCAGACCCTGTAGAAGAAAACCTTAAATGCGAAAAAGCAAAACTTTCATCCACAGCAATGGCACTTGTCGCATTTTCCGATTTGAGAGGGCAGGGATTTATAGCCGATGAAATATTTGAAGGTATGGGACAGTTTTTACTTTTTATGCAAAAGAAAAACGGACAGTTTTATAACTATTACGATATAGAAAACGGCGGCGTGGGCGATGAGAGCATAAACCTGAATTACACGGGCGATGCGCCTTTGGGACTTTTATATCTGTATGAATTTAACCCCAAGAAAAAATGGCTGGAAGGCGCTATCAAAGGCTTAATGTTTTTGGCAAACCACAGGAAAAATAAAAAAGAAGTTAATTTTGACTACAATTCAATGCTTGCGACCGAAAAGCTTTTCAATACGCCTGATAATGGCTTAACCGACGAACAAAAAGACATTCTTCGCAATCACTTAATCAAAATGGTCGAACAGGTTATCCCAAAACAAATCGTCAACAAAGACGAACACTATTACGGCGCTTTGATAGATGATATCAAACCCTTGAACATTGCATGTATAATTGAAGGTTTGATTGCAGTTTATCAATGTGTTGAAGATGATGTTTTAAAAATGCGGATTATGAAATCAATCGACACGGGTATAAAATTTTTAAGGCTCGTTCAAATCCAAAAAGGACCGCTAAAGGGCGGATTTCCGAGCTCAGCTGACTGGAAAGAGCTCGGCGTTCCAAAAAGCGCCTCCATTGTTAAAATGGATACCGTTCAACACGCACTTGCAGCCTGCATAAAATTTCAAAACATGTTTAAAGAATAAATTTTATTTCTTCCGTTTTCTTTCGCCTTATACAAAGCCTTGTCGGCATTTTCAAAAAGTTTTTGTGCATCAGCCACTTCCTCTATCACCTCTGAAACGCCTATGCTGATTGTAATTTTAAGATTTTTTCCGTCATAGTAAAACGGATATTCTTCAATTGATTTTCTAAGCCTTTCTAAAGGAATTATAGCCCTGTCAAGCGCGGTTTCCGTCATAATTACGACAAATTCCTCGCCGCCGTATCTGAATACCATATCGGTTTTCCTGAAATTTTCCAAAATCAAATATGCAATCTCTTTTAAAATATAATCCCCTGCACTATGACCGCATGTATCGTTAATTTTTTTGAAAAAATCTATATCAATAACCGCAAGACTTAAATCGCTTTTGTAGCGTTTGGAGCGCAAAAATTCACGTTCTGCGCACTCTGTAAAGTGTCTGCGGTTATAAAGTCCCGTTAATGAATCCGTCAAGGACATATAGCGGGTTTGAGAGTACATAAAATTGATTTTTTTAATTACATCCTTTTTATTGCCTTCGGGGATATCGAAATGCAAAATTATATCCTCTATGTTTTGCTGGATTTCATCCAAAACATGAGCCGGCAAATCAAAGTTTTCTCCCAAATTGTCCATACCCGATTATAACATGAAAATTGCAGTAAAACTATTTTTTTGATAAAATCAATTGTGTATGGAATTATCGGCTGAACAATTACTCGAAAAATACTGCGACAACACTCATCATCCTTATGAAGTCAAACGGCTTTCAATGATGATATTTGACGGTGTATCGGAGAATTTAAAAGAATTATCCGGCAAAAATAGAAGAATTTTAGAAGCCGCTGCGCTTTTGCACGATATAGGTTATTCAATAGACTCAAAAAATCACAACAAACACAGCCAAAAAATCGTCTTGGATTACGGTTTGAATGGGTTTTCGCAACGTGAAAAAGAAATTGTTTCGTGCATTTGCAGATACCACAGAGGTAGCATGCCAGACAAAACAGAGCACGAAATCTACTGTAACTTTGACAAAAAAGAGCGTAAAACCGTAAAACGCCTTGCAGGAATTTTGAAAATCGCCGACGGGCTTGACAGAGCCTCAATAAGTTTAATCAAAAAAATCCGCATAAATTATGACGAAGAAAACAACATAACCGAATTTTACCTCACCTCAATCAACCCCGACTTTCGCCCCGATATACCAATCAGAAAAAAAGACCTGTTTGAAATTGGCTTTAAAACGCAAGTCGTATTTAAGTTTGAGGCTTGAAACGTATTGTAAATTTTTTGTTACAATTCCCCAAAAATTGTAACATTTCTTCATGAAAAATACTTTATATATATAAGGGAAAAACATAAAGGGAAAAGCAATGAGTTTCGATGTTAATGTTTTGAGTTCAAAACCGGTTATCAAAGCCGCAGCGAATATGCAAAACGACGGCGGCGGGGGAAACTTAGGCTATATGAGCCAGGGCAGAAAAGAACAGGAAAACCGCGAAGAAATTAACATTTTTGCTCAAAAACCACAAATTGATACTTTCACCATGAGCGGTAAACTTGAACCCGCAAAAGAAGATTTCGACATCTCAAAATGGATTGCCGAAATCATCGTAAAAGTAAGAAGTTTTTTTGGAATTTAGTTCGCTTGAGGTGCAAAGGGGCGCATTTTAGGGTTTGACTTGTAATAGTCTTTTTGCGCGCATTTCATTGCTTTGCGTTCAAGCTTTTGTATCATTCTTAATTTCGCTCTTTGTTCGCGGTCAAGAATTTTCTTAAATTCACTGTTTTCTTCTTCAACTATTTTTTTAATTTCTTTTTTCACACAGTTAATATTCTTTTCTTGAGCCTTAATTGCACTTTTGGTCGCTTTTTCGGCTTTTAACGCTTTCAATTTTAAATTTTCATCATAAAGCGTGTGGAATTTTTCATCCAACTCGGCAGAATGTTTGCGCGTAATTTCAACCCTGCATTTTGCCTGTTCTTTAGTTAATTGCAAAGCGTTTGAAACGGCAGAGCGTTCTTTTTTAACCTCATCGGCAAAGTTTTTATAGAACTTCATATCGTCAGTTACTACAGACCCCGGGTGAAACGGCGAGAATTTAACCTTTTTCCCGCAAGTGCAATTTTCAGAGCAATTGCATTTATCAGCGCAAGTGCATTGTTCTGTGCATTTTGACTCTTTATTGCAGGTGCAGTTTTCGCCACATGTGCAGTTTTCAGAGCAATTGCATTTTTTATCGCACGCACATTCGGGTTTGCATTTACAATTTTCACCGCATTTACAATCATCGCCGCAGGTGCATTTTTGTTCGCATGCACAGACGGGTTTACATTTGCAGTTATCGCCGCACGGACATTTTGCAAACCCTAAATTCATCGTTAAAAATAAGCTTATTACAAGTAAAAATATCTTTTTCATGGTTTACCTCCAAAATTATTATCGCACAATTAAAATTTTTATTCAAATTTTTATAGTAAAATCAAAATATGATGAATTTAAGAAATTATGCGTATATAGGCGATGCCGTGTGGGAATTGTATGTTCGGGAACACACGATATTTTTGACCGAAAACGCAAAAAAACTTCATTCATTGACGACAAATTTTGTAAAAGCATCTTATCAGGCGCAGTTATTGAGCGAATTGGAATTAACGGAGGAAGAACAGGAGCTTGCAAGACGCGCAAGAAATTTGCCGATACCTGTTGCAAGACGGTCAAGCCAAACCGAATACAGGCAAGCCACAGCATTTGAAACCCTAATCGGCTGGTGGTATTTAAATGATAAACCAAGACTTGAATTTATTTTGAAGAAATTAGATTTTGAAAATATTAATCAAAAAAATCAACACCATCAAAACTTAAATGGATAGTCCTCAGGTATCAAGAAATAAACTATCTCCCTCTCCCCTTGTGGGAGAGGGAAGGAGCGTAGCGACGGGGTGAGGGGGTCAACACCGTCAAAACTTAAAAGGATAGTCCTCGGGTATTTTCCAGCCGTTTGACTGTATCAAAAGTGTACAAAAAGCACCTCTGCTTTTACAATCTTCTTTAGCCTTTTCAATCGAACCGTCCCAACCATATTTATACGGCTCTACTATGGTGTTTTTGTTTATGTATGAAACATTTTTCTCGTTATACGCTGACCGATTTGGACTGTAGAAAAAATAAAATGCATCTTTACCTTTAATATTGCTTTTGATATCACAAAACGGAAAATATTGCCAATCCGATAAATTAGAAGACATGTATATACATCCGCCATCATACATGTAAAGCGTCAACTCTGATTGATTTAGTCTTTTTATTTCACAGTATTTCAAATAAGGGCAAAGATATTTTTCAAACCATTCTTTTTTTTCATCAAAAGTGTTCCCTAAAAAAGTTCCCCACGTTGAAGAATTACCGTTGTCAACTTCTGAAAGCCTTAGCGCTTGATTTATTGTAGAATAAAAATTCACTAACCGTGTTTCAACGACTTTTTTCTTATAGCTTTGTATCAACGTCGGGATTGTCATGGCGGCAACTATTCCGATGACCCCGAGAGTTATCAAGACTTCCGCGAGTGTAAAACCAATTTTTTTCATAAAACCTCCTATAGTATTAAAAATTTATTTCCAATATCCTTATTATATCATGCTTTTGAACATATTTCAACTATCGGATAGTTTTAAATTTCCCAAAAAGTTTAATAAGATTTGATTATGGGAAAGCGAGAATACAAATATGACAAGGTTTTATGCAGAAAATTCGGCAAACATATAGCGAAATTGCGCAAGGAAGCGGAAATAACACAGGAGGAATTGGCATTCAGGTCGAACATTTCGCCGAGTTACATGAGCGCAATCGAGCGCGGGATAACGGATACGACCATAACAACGGCAAAAAGAATAGCAAAAGCATTAAACGAGGATTTGAAAGAATTATTTAATTTTTAAAGGGGGTTTACAAAAAAAAATCAGCATGTACAATAAGAGTACGAACCCCGTGGGGGATTAGCTCAATTGGTAGAGCACCTGCTTTGCACGCAGGGGGTTAGGAGTTCGAGTCTCCTATCCTCCATATATGAAAAGAGCCTTATAAAGGCTCTTTTTTAGTGAAAAGACAAAAATTCACGCGAGCGAGCTGAGGGCGAGGCTTGACGGCGTAAATGACGAAGTCATTTAAAGACGTCAACCGCAGTCCCGTTAAATGCGAGCGAGCAAGAAGCGCAAGAGTAGAACTAGAATATCTTATGCAACCATTAAACTAAAGCCTAATTCTTTTAATATTTTAGCGACAGTTTGGATTTTAGGTTCTTTCTTTGACTGAAAAATATTATATAAATTTGTTCTTGACAAGCCTGTTTTGTTTGCAAATTCAGACAATGTTCCTTGTGCCTTAACAACATACTCTAAAGAACGATAAAATGCATTAAAATCACCTTCTTCAATATAGAGTTCTAATGCTGCATTTAAGTATGCTTTTATATCTTCAGGTGTTTTTAAGTATTCTTCCATTATTTTTTCAATTGATGTTGAATTTTTATATTTAGCCATTTTGCCTCCAATTTTCTAAGTATTCTTTAGCCTTTTTGATATCACTTGCTTGTGATTTTTTATCCAATCTTGAACAGGAATTTTTCCATTATCGTGAGTATAAAATAATATTTCTCTCATATTTATATTGTAAACTATAGTGAACAATAAATCAAGTGGCAATTTAATTTTTCCAATTTTAACTCTGATTTTTGTAACGAAATGTAACGAAAAAGTAAAAAAGTTAAAGAAATTGAAAAAAGTTGCCGTACACCATGGAGTTATGACACGTGTAGAAGAAAAGATACAAATATTTATACAAAAGCATCCTGAGTACAAAGAGGTCGCTCAGGAAAAAATTGTGTCTGTAATGCTTCAAAAAGGTGAATTAACGCACATTGAGGCGATGAGTCTTACGTCTGAGCAGAAGGTGACGGTATTTGGGTTTGGCGAAGGAAATCAAACTTTTGGATTTACCAGAACAACGCCGAAGCCGATATCACAAGAGCATCAATATGCAATTGATTATTTGAAAGACATTACGCAAGATGCTCAAGAAAGCTTTACCGAGCGAGAAAGCGAGGCAGGCGGTTTGTCTAAGGCTGTTAATGCTTGGAAAGAAATGTTTGACAAACAGTATGCAAAATCCACTGTGAGGAAGGAAATTGAGACATCGAAAAGAGATGTACAAGAGCTTGAGTTGGCTGCATCGGGTCAAAAAAGTTATAAGGATTTTACGGGGCAAATATTACATGATGTAACTTTTGAAGAAGCCTTCAAAAGACAAAGAGGTGTGGCGTATAATAAAGAGAATATTGAAGATTGTTATGAAAAATCAAGAGCTTTTGCTGCGGTAAAAACCACCACAGATATGATTAACCAAACAAAAAGCGAGCTGAGTTTTTCAACAAAAGGCGATGTTCAAAGCCAAATGAGTCCTCAAACGGCATCTGCAAAAATAATAAAAGCGTTTCAATTATCCGGAGTAAATTCATTGGGTGAAATGAATAAAACTTTAAAAGATATTGAAGAAAAATACAAAAATCATCCTGACATACAAAAATATGGTGGGGATTTAAGCTTAGCGAAAAATAAACAGGGTCAATATGTAATATACAGAACTGCCCAAAACGGAAGCAGAGTGGAAGCTACGAATGAAGAATTAACGCTGGTGGCAAAAGAGATGGGTATGCGGTTAGATAAGGCATTGGCGACGGCTTTGGGGGTTGAATACAATGAAAATGCGACTGCTGAAGAAATGGCTAAGTTAACTCAAAAGACTTATGACAAATACCAAAAGGAATACGAAGCGAGTTTTGTAAAGGCTTACGGCAAAAAGGATGTAAAAGCGTTAACGGAAAGTTACATACAAAAACAGCAGCAGGGTGTTGCAAATATTGAGATGGGCTTAAATATTGCATCAATGGCATTAATGGTATTGCCGTCGGGGGCGGTAGCAGTAAGCAACGGGTTGTTAAAAGGTTCTTTAGCATTAAAAACTGCAACGGGTATAAGCTATGTAGATAAAGCCAAGAAGTTTGTAACTGCGGCACAAACGTTACAAAAAGCAACGCAAGCGGCATCACCGTTTATTATGGCGAATATGACTTTACGTCCTACGGAATTATTGGAGCAATTAACGTCGAAGAACGGGATGAGTGCCGAGGAATGGAAGGCGTGGGGAAAAGGTGTATTACAAAACAGTGTATATATGACAGCGGGTATGGGAGCGAGCAAGCTTGCAGAACTTGGTGCGTCGATGTATAAGACAAAAGCGCTTGTGACGACATTAAAACAGGCGGGCAAATCTACCGATGAAATTGCGGCGATGATTAAAGCCAATCCTGTAAAATTCCCGAGTGATATAGTCAAGAGTTTAAATAAGGTAGACAATTTAGCAAAGACATTACAGATAACAAGTGAGGCAGCGCTTGATATATCGGGTACGGTACTTGTCAATAAGGCATTAAATAACGGTGAACTTTTACCGATGGATGTAATAAATTCAATAGCGTTTGCAATATCGGGCGGAGTATTGCAGAAACAGTTTGCACCGTTATCTACTGAAGCAAAAGTATCGTTTTTAGAAAATGCCTTAAAAGATTACGGAATAAACAAAGAAGAAGCGAAGCGGATATTAGATACGATGGACGGGATATCTGCGGGCAAGATAAGAGTTAAAACAACAGATGTTTCACAAGAAGTTAAACCGCGAAAAGCTAAACCCGAAATAACAAAACCTGAAACAAAACCGCAGGAGGTCAAACCTGACACACCTAAAACAGAAGCACCGAAAACGGAGTTTAGAGAACTTACGGATGCGGAGTTCAATGAGTTGAAGCCGAGAATTGAAGCTAAGCTTAAAGAAAGAAATATTAATGGCGTTGAATTAAACAAAAATAACATTCAGCTTGCCGATATGATTCTTTCCAATGAAAAACTGTATAACAACGAAAATCTTATGCAAAATATCGGGTTCATTATATATAGTACCAATACCCCTGAGCAGGTAAAAGCAAGAGCTGAAATTATAAAT
>CANQML010000025.1 GCA_947624935.1 Candidatus Gastranaerophilales bacterium | reverse complement strand
CGCCGGCATAGCTCAACGGTAGAGCAACGGTTTTGTAAACCGTAGGTTGTAGGTTCGATTCCTATTGCCGGCTATTGCCAAGCAAGCCCTTGTGGCTCAGAGGTAGAGCACTCCCTTGGTAAGGGAGAGGTCACGAGTTCAAGTCTCGTCAAGGGCAAATCTTGAGTACAAGGTGTGGGCAAAATGAAAATCGAATAAGGGTAGGTGCCCGAGTGGCTAAAGGGAGCAGACTGTAAATCTGCCGTCGCGAGACTACGGTGGTTCGAATCCACCCCTGCCCAAATAAAAAGAGGTTGAACATTTGTTCTAACCTCTTTTTTGTGTAGGAGATTAGATACGAAACACAAACTGTGGTTCGAGCGGATTTGCGGATGAATAAATTAAAGGGATTGGCATAGCAAATTCCACTAAATAGGTTCTAATTCAATATAGTATTGTCTTTGAACCTATTTTTAGGATGTTTCGTTTACTAGCAATTTTTATTCCTGACAAATTTTGGTTAATTTAGGTACCTAAAAGTTAACAATTTAAAATTTGAAAGGAAAAAATCATGAACGAAATTAAATGTCCTAATTGCGGAGAAGAATTCTCCATTGATGAAAATTATTACAACAAAATAGTAAAGCAAATTCGTGATAAAGAATTTGCGAAAGAAGTAAAAAATATTGAAGCTAAATGTGATAAAGATATGGAACATCTTTTACAACTCTCAAGATTAGAATTACAAAAAGTCTTTGATGATGAATTAGCAGATAAAGATGCCGAAATCGTAAAATTAAAAGCAAAAATTGAAACAAATGAAGCCTCCTTTTATGCAAAACTTAAAAGTTTTATTGCAGAAAAAGATAAAGAAGTTGGTCAGTTAAAAAATAAGTTAGAAAACTTTGATAAAGATAAGCAGATAGAAATTGCGAATGTCTTAGCTGATGCAAGTAAAACTATTGATGCCCGTGATAAATTTATCATGAAATTAACCCAAGAAAGTGAATTAGCCTTAAAAGAATATCAGCTTAATGAAAAAACTTTGAAAGAAAAATATGAAGCTGAATTACGATTTAAGGATGAAGAAATTTCACGGTATAAAGATTTTAAAGCTAAATTATCTACAAAAATGTTAGGTGAAAGTCTTGAACAGCATTGTGAAATTGCTTTTGAGCAGTTACGTGCTACCGGATTTAAAACTGCTGAATTTGGTAAAGATAATAATGTGAAGTCTGGTAGTAAAGGTGACTACATTTACCGTGACTATGATAATGACGGTAATGAGCTGATTTCAATAATGTTTGAGATGAAAAATGAAGCTGATACTACTTCATCCAAAAAGAAAAATGTGGACTTTTTGAAAGAGTTAGATAAAGATAGGCGTGAAAAGAACTGCGAGTATGCAATATTAGTTTCAATGTTAGAGCCAGAGAATGAATTGTACAATAACGGAATTGTTGATATGAGTCACCATTATGAGAAGATGTATGTTGTTCGCCCTCAGTTCTTTATTCCTATTATTACTATTTTAAGGAATGCTGCGTTAAATAGCGTTGAATATAGGAAAGAGTTATCTGTCATAAAATCTCAAAATATTGATGTAAGTAATTTTGAAGCTGCATTGTATGATTTTAAGGATAAATTTTCTAAAAATTATGAATTAGCTAGTCGTAAGTTCAAAACTGCTATTGATGAAATTGATAAAACTATTGACCATTTGCAGAAAACTAAGGAAGCATTATTATCTTCTGAAAATAATTTGAGGTTAGCTAATAATAAAGCGGAAGATTTGTCTATAAAAAGGTTAACTAAAGATAACCCTACTATGAAAGCTAAGTTTGATGCTTTGAAATAATAAATTTATCTACAGAAAATAAAATCCCAGTAGCGATTAAATTTGCTGCTGGGTTCTGTATTTTATGTTCATTAATTATAGGAATGACACCTACAAATCAATTATAAGGTATAGTTTCGAAAATCGTCAACTTCGTCCGCTTTTTGTCAGATAAAATTTTGACTACATTTTAAATAAACCGTGCAAAACATTATGAGACAAAGAATGGAGGAATGATATGACAAAACATATAGCGGAACCAATTAAGAGCAAAAAAGATATAAAAGCGGTAGAACAATATCTTAAAGAGCATAATGAAAGAGATTATGTAATCTGGGTACTTGGACTCAATTCGGGTCTCAGGGTCAGTGATATATGCGGTTTGAATGTTTCTGATGTTGTGGATAAAACCCACATATCAATTATTGAAAAGAAAACACAGAAGCGGAAATCTTTTTATATCAATGATAAATTAAAACGTGTTTTAAAAATTTTTACAAAAGGAAGAAATTTAGATGAACCGTTATTCTTAGGAAAACAGGGAAAGCGACTTGATAGAAAAGAAGTTTACAGATTTATTATAAAGGCTTGTGATGCTGTAGGAATTAAAGCTAAAGTATCTACTCACACTATGAGACGCAGTTTCGGGTATCACCATTATCAGAAATTTAAAGATGCAATTATATTGCAGAAAATCTTTAACCATTCGAGCCAACGGATAACGCTTTTGTACATCGGGCTGGAACAAGATGAGATAGATTGGAGTTACAAAAATTTTGAGTTATAAATATATTTTTACTTCAAATGAAGTTGCCATGTTATGTACCACATTGTGGCAATTCTAATCACATACCCATAATAGCCGAAAATATAGGGAAGTGTCAAGTTTTTAAAGGTCTCAATTTGGAACAATAAAAACGTTACACGGAAGGATGATTCTCTCAAAATCATTTTCAACATTGTAATTAAAAACCCTTGTCCCATTTTGGTACAAAATGGGACAAAGTTTTGGCACAAGCGGTGTTAGATAAAGAAATACAAGTAAAAAGTGTAGATAGGGTTCGTGACCATGGTGAAGTTTTAACAGCAAAGCGTGAAGTTGAAGCTATGCTTGACCTCGTTAAGAATGAATCTGAACGCATTGACAGTCGTTTTCTTGAACCGGCTTGTGGTGACGGAAACTTCCTTGTTGCAATACTTGAGCGAAAACTTAAAACAGTAATATCTCGCTACAAAAGCAAAAAAGCTGATTTTGAAGTACAAATGTTGTCTGCTTTATCCAGTATTTATGGGATAGATTTACTTGAAGATAATATTGAACTAGCGATACAAAGAATGCTTGAAATAGCTTGCACTTGCTATAAAAACACTCTAAAAATCAGTCCTGATAACGAATTTCAATCCATTATGCAATTCGTTTTAAAGAAAAACATATTGCAGGGAGATTCATTAAACGGTATTGATAAAATTATTTTTACACAATGGACTTTAGTTGGGTATCAGTTTAAAAGAGAAGAATTTTCATTTTCTCAACTTAATCAGCAGGCTGAAATTATGAATACCCCTTTATTTGCTTCTCTTACTAATGACAAAGGAGAGGATGTGTTTATACCTCAGCCTATTAAGGAATATCCACTTACATATTATAGAAACTTAGGAGGGTTAGAATGAGTTTTTTAGAGGAACTTCATAAACCTGATATTTTGGATTGTATTTCACATTTATCATCTGATGAGGTTTTTACTCCGCCAAAGTTGGTTAATGAGATTTTGGATACATTACCACAGGAATTGTTCACAAGTCCTGACACTAAATTTCTTGACCCTTGTTGTAAATCAGGAGTATTTTTGCGTGAAATTGCAAAAAGATTAATTGACGGTTTAGCAGATAAAATTCCTGATTTAGAGAAAAGAATTGACCATATATTCAAAAACCAGCTTTATGGGTTAGCAATAACTGAGTTAACTTCTTTATTATCACGTAGGTCTGTATATTGCTCAAAGGACGCGAGCGGAGAATATTCTGTTTGTAATTTTGCTGATAAAGATGGAAATATTGAATATAAGAGAACCTATCACGTTTGGTTCAAAGATAAATGTATGATGTGCGGAGCTTCTAAATCGGAATACGATAGAGGAGAAGAGCTTGAAACACACGCTTATTCTTTTATTCACACTGATGAACAAAGAAATTCAGAATTATTTAAGAGGTTAAAGGATATGAAATTTGACGTAATAATAGGAAATCCACCATATCAAATGAGTTTTGGGCTTGAAGGAACAAATAGCTCGAATGCAAAATCTATATACAATTTGTTTATTTCACAAGCAATTAAATTAAACCCCCGTTACATAACAATGATTACCCCTAGCCGATGGATGACTAGAACTTCTCAAGGTATACCTGATGAATGGGTAGATAATATGCTTTCTTCTAATAAGTTTAAAATTATACATGATTTTGAAAATTCGTCAGATTGCTTTCCTGGAGTTGAAATTAAAGGCGGTGTTAATTACTTCTTATGGGAACGTGATTATGAAGGCATTTGCCAATATATGTTCCATTCTAGTGATAATAATCAAGTATTCCAACGAAATGATTATCTAAATTCAACGGGAGCAGGTGTTGTTATTAGAAATCCTAATGCTTATAGCATACTTGATAAAGTCGTACAAGTTGAGGGTAATTACTTTGAAGATACAAATAAGAACTTTTCTGGATTAGTTAGCCCTAAACATTTCTTTGATAACAGTATCTTATTAACATCTAATTGGAACGACTTTAAGGATACAGCAACTGAAGAATATTATATTAAGTATTACCTAAATAAAAACATTCATAAAAAGGATTATGGTTGGATTTCATTAAAACAAATACCTAAGAATCAAAAAACTAAAGACTTACATAAAGTATATATTCCAGCAGCTGGGGGGTCTGGCACAGACAGTCAAGTACTAGGTATACCTTTTTATGGAGAACCAAATAGTGTTTGTTCGCAAACATATTTAGTGATAGGGTACAATTCAGAATTACACAACTTTACTAAAGAACAGTGTGAAAATATTATCAAATACATTAAAACAAGATTTTTTAGATATCTTGTTAGCATAAAGAAAAAGACCCAAAATGGACCAAGAGGTGTTTATCAGTTTGTGCCAATTCAAGATTTCAACGAAGAATGGATCGACGAAAAGTTGTATAAAAAATATGGTTTAACACAAGATGAAATTGATTTTATTGAATCAATGATTAGACCTATGGAATAGGAGGCTGTAATGACTGACATTTTATCAAACAATAAAATACCTCGTATTTATGCCTATACAGAGCCTCAATTTAAAGAAACACCTTGGAAGAATAGACGACAAGGCAACGGTTTAATAAAAGTAGGTTTTACTACAAAAACTGCAAATGAACGTATTGCAGAACAATTTGGAACAAATAAGCCGATAGATAACCCTTATGAAATACTGTTGGACGAAGTAGCTATCCGTTTTGATGGAACATATTTTACAGATAAAGACGTACACAAGGTTTTAGAAAAAGCCGGATATTACAGATTCTCTGGTTCAGAATGGTTTGAATGTACGTTAGAAGAAGTTGAACAAGCTCTTTATGCGGTTAAAAATCATAAAACAGATATATCTAAAAGAATTGCAGATTTTAAAATGCGACCAGAACAGGCTAGGGCGGTCGAACTTACTAGTGATTATTTTAGAAAATATTCTTACGAAAAAGAGGGTAAAACACCTCACTTCTTGTGGAACGCAAAAATGAGATTTGGTAAAACATTCACATCATATCAACTTGCAAAAAAAATGGGTTGGAGTAGAATTTTAGTTCTTACTTTTAAGCCTGCCGTTCAAAACTCTTGGGAAGAAGATTTAAAATCTCATATAGATTTTAAAGACTGGCAATTTGTTTCAAGAACAGGGTTGCAATACAGTCAAATCGACCATTCAAAACCTTTTGTATGGTTTGCAAGTTTTCAAGACGTATTACAAAAAACAGAGGCTGGTGGTATAAAACCTCGTAATGAAGAAATCCACCTTATAAACTGGGATTGTATTATTCTAGATGAATATCACTTTGGAGCTTGGAGAGACTCTGCAAAAGATTTATATGATGCAGAAGATAAAAAAGAACAGGCAAAACAAGATGGCGAAGGTATAGATTTCTACGATGAAGAACAAATGCCTTTAACTACAAAAGCTTATTTATACCTTTCTGGAACTCCATTTAGAGCTTTGAACAATGGAGAATTTTTAGAAGACCAAATCTTTAACTGGACTTATACAGATGAACAAAGAGAGAAAAAAGATTGGGATGATAGTAAGGGCGAAAACCCTTATTCAGAATTACCTAAGATGGTGTTAATGACATATAAAATGCCTGATGAAATTAAACAAATAGCATTAGGTGGAGAGTTTGATGAGTTTTCTCTCAATGAATTTTTCTCAGCTACTGATAATAAGTTTAAGTATGAAAGTGAAGTTGTTAATTGGTTAAATCTAATCAGAGGTCAATACAAAGCAAGTACTATTGACGAATTAAAAGTTGGTAAAAAACCACCTATGCCATATTCAGATTATAGATTATTAGGTGCATTAAATCATACATTCTGGTTTTTACCATCGGTTACTAGTTGTAAAGCAATGGGAGAATTATTAAATAATCATCCATTTTATAAAGAATATCAAGTTATCGTTTGTGCAGGTAATGAAGCAGGTATGGGAGTTGAAGCATTAAAACCTGTAAGAGAAGCTATAAAAAATGGTTTTGAAACAAAAACAATAACATTATCTTGCGGAAAACTTACAACTGGTGTAACCGTCCCAGAATGGGGTGGAATATTTATGCTGAGAGATACGGCTAGTCCGGAAACATATTTCCAGTCTGCGTTTAGAGTTCAGTCACCATGGACAGTAAAAAATCCAGACGGCTTAAATCCTAATGAAAAAGCAATTATAAAAGATACTTGTTATGTCTTTGATTTCGCACCGGATAGAGCTTTAAAACAAATTGCTGATTATTCTGCAAGATTAAATGTGAACACAAAAGAAACACCAGAACAAAAAGTATCAGAATTTATAAGTTTCTTGCCAGTTCTTTGTTATGACGGTAGTCACATGGATATTATTGATGCTAATGAGCTTTTAGACCTTGTAATATCTGGCACAGCATCTTCTATGTTAGCTCGCAGATGGGAAAGTGCTTTATTAGTAAATGTTGATAATGAAACATTAGGGAAATTGCTTGATAGTGAAAAAGCGATGAATGCACTTGAACGCATAGAAGGCTTCAGAAATCTGAATAAGGAACTTACAACTCTTGTAAATAAATCAGAAGCTCTAAAGAAAGCAAAGCAAGAAAAGAAAGAATCTTTAACAAAAGAAGAGAAAAAAGAGCTTACTGAACAAGAAAAAGAAATAAAATCAAAACGTAAAGAAATTCAAGAAAAATTACTCAAATTTGCAACAAGAATTCCTGTCTTTATGTATCTAACAGATGATAGAGAGCAGACGTTAAAAGACGTTATTACGCAGCTTGAGCCAGATTTGTTCCTAAGAGTTACCGGTCTTACGATTCCTGATTTTGAATTATTAGTAAGTATTGGAATATTTAATGAGCAGATAATGAATTCCGCTGTATTTGCTTTTAAACGCTATGAGGATGCAAGCCTTATTTATACCGGAATTACAAAACACAATGAAATTAGTATTGGTGGTTGGAATACAAAAGTTTCAAAAGAAGAATTTGTTAATCTTGTTTAGTATGTCCGTATCTGACATAAGAATATTTTACAATAATCTTGTAAGCTCAAAACGAAAGGTAAAAATATGATTTTAGAATTTTTATGTAACGCAGCCTTAGAAATGGCAAAAGATTATTGTAATAATTATTCTGATGAAGATGATTATGACGAATATGATGATTATGAAAATGAAAGTCTTTTTGATGATGATTCATCATTTGACTACGGATTTAATCAGCATGCAGAATATACCAATAATAGTATTGGTTCAAAACGTATAGATTATAATTATAATCAACATGGAGAATACAAACCATCAAAATTCGGCAATGACAGAATTGAATATGGTTATAACCAACATGGTGAATATGTTCCAAAACGTATAGGAAATAAAGAAGTTAAATATAACTATAATCAACATGGTGAATGGGTACCAACTGCTATCGGGGATGAAAGAATTGAATATAATTTTAATCAGCACGGAGAATATAAACCCTCGAAAATTGGAAACAAAAGAATAGATTATAACTTTAACCAACACGGTGAGTACAAACCAAGTAGATTAAGATAAAAGGAGTAGTAAATGAGTAAATTGACAGGACACATTGCGATTAACGAAGAAAACAAAGTATTTTACATTCCGGAAGAAGATTCTATAGAATTAACAGCACTAAGAGTTTTAGACGGCAAAGAATTTGATGTAATTGATTTATCAAAAATTGATGACAATTTAATAAAACACTTGCAAAAAATTTAGAAAGGAATCTTAATGCACCTTGTAGAAGATATTGAAATTATTAAAAAAGATAATAAATATGGACTTAAAAATAATATAAAAGGTCAAATTATTTTAGAACCAATTTATGACTTAATTGAAAAATGGGAACATTCAGACAGTTATTATTTTGTCTCAAATCCTGATGAAGAACCGGATATTCCTGATATGTACGTAATTATAAAAAATCACAAAATTGGCTTCGCTGACGGAAATGGAATTGTAGTCGAGCCGATATACGATGACATTTTAGACGAACAGTTTGTTTATCGTGAAAAACTTTATCCGGTTTTTGTTGCAAAAAAAGATAAAAAATATGGTTATATTGATAAATATGGTAAACAATTAACAGAATTTATTTATAATGATGTTGATTTTCCTCTTATATCACCCATTGCACATGTGCTTAACAAAAACGGTATGGATGAATATTTGAGTTTGTCTTCCGGCAAAACTTTTTTCTCAAATCCAACAACCAAAGATATTACGGCAAGTATCTCTCCAAATCATGTTGCAATGTTAATAGAAAGTAAACGATATAAAGTTTTTGATAAAGATGGTAACTGTATTGCGGATTTTTTAAACAATAAGAAATTAAATTCTGCCCCCATTCGTTATCTAAATGAAAAGCTGTTAATGTATTTTGCTGAAACAGAAGTAAGTGATGGTATGTATAAAATAGGTTTAGTAGATTATTTCGGTAAAGTATTAACAGATATAAAATATTCTCATATACAAGCAATTACTGGAACAACAACCGTTTTAGGTGCAAATCTCGTTGGGGGTTTAAACGAGCTTATTGATGAAAACGGAAAAGTTTTACTTTCCAAAATGAAAAATGCAATAAGCTGGGAAGGCGAAGATAATGAAGGACGTCTAATATCTCCAATATCATACTGGAAGGAAGATGACGACCCTACTGATATTGATAAATGTATTCAAGTTGATGAAAGTATTATTTCTTCAACTGAAATAAAAAAGAATTCCGAAGAATCGGAATAGTTAACCTCTTTCAGCAGTTGTGAAACTGCTTGTTTGTTGGTAACTTTGCTTTATAATTTATGAGGGTGGCTTAAGACGCCCTCTTTTCTTATATTGCCCCACGAAGTTGACGATTTCGGGGTCATGAGTTACAATAGATATATAAAGCAAAGTTAAAATTTAATAATAGGCTCATAAAGAGTTGTGCGAGGGACAAGCCCGATGACCACACAGCAACCTGCAAATAAGTAAGGTGCTAATGCTTGAACGATGGGTAAACATAAATTAATTAAAGTTTTTAATTAAAAACCCATCATTGCGATGGGTTTTTCTATTGCTTCTTTTTATGGGTTCAAACAATATGAAAGCAGTAGAATGAAAAATCAGCAAAAATTAAAAACTGAATATTCTATAAAAATTGCTGATTTGAGCGATATTTCAAACCTCAATATAAGTGTTTCTTTGAAAAGAAAAATAGAAAAAATCTTGAAAAGTCCTGAATACAGGCAATTTTCTGGCGGTTGCAGACTTTATATAAATATGAATATAAAAGAAGCACTCTGCCAAAATTTTAAAAATCTAAAAGAAATAAGAGCAAAATTCAAAACAAATGAAGACTGCAAAGAATTCTTAGAAAAGTATATCTGGGAAGGTGTACCAGTACATCCAAAATATCCAACTTACAAAGTCTACAAATGTAAAGATGGTTGGTACAAATGTAAAGAAAATGGTGCTGAGTTTAATATACTTACCGGAACATTTCTTCAAAATACAAAAATACCTTTACCTATATGGTTTGAAGTTATTTTCAGAGAATGCTCAGACAAAAGAGGACTTGCTACTCCAACACTTATGAGAGATTACGGTCTTTCAAAAGTAACAGCAGAATTGATGATTAAGAAAATTGATAATGCTATGGGATTTGAAAATCATCAAGAATTAGAAAATATTGTAGAAGTAGATGAGTATTATGAAGGTGGTGCTTTAAAAAATATGCACTACGGTAGGAAATTAGCAGTCAAAAAAGTACCATATCAAAATAAAAAATTATTACAAGGTTTTGTTCAACGTAATGGAAATGCCGTAATTAGAGTAGTCCCAAATATGTTTGACGGTACATTGAATGCTGGAGTTCTCAGGTATGTTAAGCAAGGTTCAACATTATATAGCGATGATAACCCTAGCTACCAAAAGCTACCACCTATTTATAATCAAGGTGTTGTTGTACATAGTAAAGGGAATTATGTAAACAAAGAAAATAAAAATATTTTTACCAACACAATAGAGAGTCTTTGGGCTACATTTGAGCGAATGAAGAAAACACATATTCACGTTTCTTTAAAACATTTACAAAATTATGCAAATGAAGTTGTTTTCAGGTATAATACAAGAAAGATGGAAGCAGGAGATGCTTGTCTTTGGCTCCTACAAAATATGCAAGGAACCAACATTACCTGGAAGGAAATTAGAAATGCAAAATATACACGATATAATCGAGATAAAGCGAGGGTTGCATAGAATATGCGGTCAAATTTTAGCTGATGCTATTGCAGAATTAGATAAGTGTGAAGAATTTTATCAAGATGTGTTTTCTCTTTACGGATTAATTTACAATACTGAAACAATAAAGCAAAAAAGAGTTTTTGTTGCTACAACTGCAAAATATTTTATTTTAGATAGATTTCCAGAGGGTTCTTTATCTATTGTTGATGATAAGTATGAACCAACTAATAAAAAAGAAATAAAGAAATTTTTAAAAAATATTATTGAAGAATTTTTTACATTACGTAATACTTATTCTTCTAATGATGATTTTAAGAAAAAGTATGCAGAACACTTTAATGAAGAAGTGAAAGATTTCAGTAAAGAAATAGCTGAAAACAGAGATGATTCTTTATCCGATTTTGTAAAAGCACTTGAAAAAGTATATTATTATAAAGATAAAAACGATAATTGTTAAAGAAAATTAACAATTATCAAGGGTTAGTGGAATTTGCTATGCCAATCCCAAATTAAAAGGGGTTTTAATTAAAAATTTTAGGAATATAATATAAGTATGCGGAAGTAATTCAGTGGTAGAATGCAACCTTCCCAAGGTTGACGTCGCGAGTTCGAGCCTCGTCTTCCGCTCCATAAAAAAAGAGCCTTTTGGCTCTTTTTTTATGGAATGAAGATAGTGGCGAGAAGTCCATTTTGAGTTCGGCGACCTGCGAGCTGAGTGCAAAGTGTCCCCAACAACGTCAATCGGTCTGAAGGACTTAGTTGGGGACACGTAGGCACGTTAAACGCGAGCAGGTCAAGAAAAGTCCCGTCTTCCGCTAATAAAAAAGAACCCTTTGAGGGTTCTTTTTTATTAGCCTGAAGATAGTGGCAAGAACTCGGCTTTTGCGAAGCAAAATAGCGATACAAAGCGAAGCACCGCAGCGTAAGCGAGGATGACTGAGCCTGTATCCGTAGGCGCTTAGCGCCGTAGGTGTGAGTGTCTCGTCTATAAACTTTTGGAATTATTCTCACAAAATTCTCACATTTTTCATAGAAAATATTATTGATTTTATCAATGCTCTTAATTATCTTTCTTAGATAGCGTATTCATACAAATTGTAAGAGCCGTAAGCAATACTATTGGAAACAGAAACAATTTGCCCATTTCTTTTTCAATGTTATTGGATTCTAAATTTTCATCTATTAATTTGCCGTAATTTGACTTATCTAATTCTTGAATGTTGCCTTCTTCATCCACCATGAAAAGCTTATCGTCGCTTGCGTTTCTCTTAATTATCAAATTTCGCCGGTTGCCATTACTTTCTTTCAAATACATTTGAAATTCGTTCATGTCATCTTCAGAAAATTCAATTTTATAATTGAACAGTTTGGATTTTTTGCCGTCATTTAATTTTAATTTGCCTTTATAAAACAAATCATCTTGACTGTGGTCAATAGTCATCAGGACGTTTATTCCATTGTATTTTGTTTTTATAATATAGGTATCATCCGAATTTTTTGTTATTGAAAAATCAGGGTTGGTCTTGTTTTCTTTGTTCAATTGGTTTATAAGTCTGCTTTCTATCAGATTAGCTGTTCCGTCTGCAATAGAGTTTATTACTTTCTCATTTTCAGCGGCATTAATGTTTATTGAAGAAGGATTTTGTTTTTCAAAAGTATCGTTATTAGGGTATGCGACAGGTGTTAAAGACAAAAGTACAGCAGGTAAAATAACTTTGGGCATGTTTGATTTAAAAGTTATTGGATTAACAGATTGTATTTTCATATTTACTCCTTTACTTACAAGTATAAAACCTGTGAAAATATTTTTTGCTAACCTTTATTTTACGGACTATTCAACCACGAAAAGCCAACCGTCGGGGGCTTTTAACCTACCCATTTGTATTCCTGTCAAGGTATCATAAAGCTTTTGGGTAATCTCGCCCGGTTTTTCCATGCCAAAATTGTATTCTTTGCCGTGGTCAACGATTTTTCCAACAGGTGATAAAACCGCTGCTGTTCCGCACAGCGCGCATTCTTTAAAATCTTTTACTTCATCTATGTAAATTTCACGTTCTTGTGCCTCTAAGCCCAAATACTCTTTTGCAACATACATCAGTGAGCGCCTTGTGATTGAGGGCAAAATCGAATTTGATTTCGGCGTAACGATTTTGTTGTCTTTGGTTACAAAAATCACGTTGGCTCCGCCCGTTTCTTCAACTTTGGTGCGTGTCGCAGAATCTAAATACAAGTTTTCGTTGTAACCTTGATTGTGCGCATCAACAATTGCATGCAGGCTCATTGCGTAATTCAATCCTGCTTTAACATGCCCTGTACCTCTGGGTGCAGCGCGGTCAAAATCTGGAACTCTTAACGTAATCGGTTTTATTCCGCCTTTAAAATAAGGCCCGACAGGGGTTGCAAAAATTCTGAATTGAAATTCCGTCGCGGGTTTGACGCCTATGACGGGGTTTGAGCCGAACATATAAGGCCTTAAATACAAAGTCGCGCCCGAACCGTAAGGCGGTACGAATTTAAGATTGGCTTTTACAACTTTTTTGACTGCATCGACAAATCTATCTTCCGGGAAAACAGGCATTTCCAAGCGTCTTGCGGAATTTGCCATCCTTTCGGCGTTCATATCGGGTCTGAAACAGACGACATGCCCGTCTTGCGTTCTGTATGCCTTTAAGCCTTCAAAACATGTCTGTGCATACTGCAAAACTCCCGCGCTTTCGCTAATTGTGACGGTGTCATCTTCCGTTAAAACACCTTCATCCCATTTCCCATCTTTATAATTAGACACAAACCTGTAATCGGTTTTTACATAACCAAATCCTAAACTACCCCAATCCATGATATTCTCCTTTCAATGCTAATTATAGCATGAAAAAAGAATTAGTCTTCAATCATAACACGGTCTTGAAAATATGCCATTTTGCACAGTGTAACGGTTTCTTCGTGTGTAAATGGAGAATTTTCATTGTTTTTTTGCGGCTGCTTTGAAAAAACGGTATTCAAAAAATCTGTTTTACCTACTTCTTTTGCACCGCTAACCTGTTTTGCACCGAAAATATGTCCTGCTCCGTTTACTTCATGAATACCCATAATCGTACCCTTTCATTTACATGTTATTATATCGGACGTTTTCGGACAAAACTTTAGCATTTTCGGCTAAATATTAACTAATGTTAACAATAAAATTGCACTAACCCGAAAGAGCGGTTATGATAATGTTAAAAGGAGAACAGAAATATGAAAATTTTAAAAACAATATTAATGACAACGGTAATTGTATTAGGTATAAATGCGGCAAACGCTTTTCCCGATGTATCGGATGAACATTGGGCGGCATCGCAGATAAAGATTTTATCCGAGCAGGGTGTAATCGTCGGCTATCCCGACGGCACATTTAAGCCCGATGACAACGTAACACGTGCCGAATTTGCCTCTATGGCTATAAAAGCTTTGGGTCAGGAAAACACAAGAGTGGTTCAACCCGTTGCGTTTTCGGATATAACGGAAGATTTTTGGGCTTATGATGCAATCCAAAAGGCTTTGTATTTTGACTTGCTTTCAGCGCCTGCCGACGGGGAACGCTTTAGACCGGATGATTCTGTTTCTCGCGCTGAATCACTTTCGGTTGCTGTGAATGCTTTAACAACGGAACAAATAAGCGTTCAAAAAGCAAAAGAAGTGCTTGAAAAAGTTTACACAGACACCCACACAATCCCCGAATGGTTTATAATTCCTGCGGGCAAAGCGGAAATTTTGGGGATGATGGTTGTAGCGCCGAGTGCCGACAAAGCAAGAATTGAAGCGGAACGCCCCGCAACAAGAGCGGAAGTCGCCGCAATATTATTCAATATGATGGAGCAGGCAAAATTAAACCCGAACGCAAAACTTGCAGAGGCTATGAGAAAGAAAACGGGCGAAGGGTATGTGATTGACGACGCGACGGTTCAAGGCAGTATCGGAACAATCCCCGCAGGCGCAATAGTTCCCGTCGAATTGTCGCAGTACATCAGCTCTCAAACCTCCGAAGCGGGCGATATTTATATGGCAATCGCACCGGAAAACTATATTACAAAAGATAAATTTATTCTTATAAGAAAAGGCGCAACGCTGAAAGGTCAGCTGATTGACGTCAGAGCGGGCAAATGGTTTGTAAGAAACGGAGTTTTAGTGCTTGATAACTCGCTTTTGACAACAAACAACGACCAGACAATTAGATTTGAAGGTGTTGCGGAAGTTAAAAAAGACAGGAATTGGTTTATGAAATTTGTAAGGTTCTGTTTTAAAGGCGAAAAACTTGACGTTGAAGCCGAACAATCGGTTAATATGAAAGTTTTAAAGCCGATAAGGGTTGACTTGACAAACGGTTGGATATTGGAATAACTCTGTTATGGATTTGAAAGAAATATACAGTCAAAATGGTGTTATTTCGTTTGAGGTTTTTCCAAATGACAATATAGAAGAACTTTACGGAACTTTAAAAGAGCTTAAAAAATATAATCCGTCGCTTGTGTCTTTAACTTACGGTGCAGGCGGCAAAAATAAAGCCTTCTCGGTTGATATTCTAAAAAATATCATAAATCTCGGCTTTAACGTAATGCCGCATTTTACCTGTATTTGTAATAGCCTTCAAACCACAAAAAACAATTTGCAAATTATAGAAAAACTCGGGATTGAAAATATACTTGCTTTAAGGGGTGATATCCCAGACGACAAGTCGCTTTGCCAATACGATTTTAAATACGCAAGCGATTTGGTAAAATTTATAAAGTCCGAAACCGACCTTTCAATAGGTGTTGCGGGTTATCCTGAAACTCATATTGAAAGTTTGAATTTGAAAGCGGATATTGAAAACTTGAAATACAAAGCCGATTGCGGTGCGAATGTTATTTATACGCAATTGTTTTTTGACAATTCAAAGTTTTTCAAATTCATTGAAACCATACGCAAAGCCGGGATAAATCAGCCCGTTGCGGCAGGAATTATGCCGATTTTATCAAGAAAACAAATAGATAAAATGACTAAACTTGCAAGAATAACCGTTCCGAAAGTTATTTATGAGGCGTTTGAGAAATACGACAACGTTAAAGATTTTGGGGTGGAATTTGCAATAAAACAATGCCAGGAGCTTTTGGATTTCGGCGTTTCGGGATTACATTTTTATACGCTCAACAAATCTTACTCGACATCAAAAATACTTGAAAATTTAAGGAGATAAATATGGAAAAGTACATTGAACACACACTGTTAAAACAAGATGCAACCGAAAAGGATTTATTGAAACTTTTTGAAGAAGCAAAAGAACATAAGTTTTTTGGGGTTTGCATAAACCCGTGTTATGTAAAGCTTGCGCACGAAAACTTAAAAGATACAGGGGTAAAAGTTGTAACGGTCATCGGATTTCCTTTGGGCGCAAATAAAACCGAGGTTAAGGTGTTTGAAACAAAATGCGCAGTTGCAGACGGCGCCGATGAGGTTGATATGGTTATCAATGTCACATGGGTTAAAGACAAAAAATATGACTTAATCGAAAACGAAATTAAAAAGATAAAAGAAGCGGCAGGCTCGCATAACTTAAAAGTAATTCTTGAAACCGACCTTTTAACAAAAGAAGAAATCAAAGAGGCATCTTTAATCTGTGCAAAAGCGGGTGCTGATTTGGTCAAAACTTCAACAGGATTTGTCAAAAACGGGGTCGGCGCAAAAGAAGAAGATGTGAAACTTATGTATGAAACGGTCAAACCTTTCGGGCTAAAAGTCAAAGCATCAGGCGGGATTCGTGACAAAGAAACCGCCGAAAAGATGATTAAAGCAGGCGCTTCAAGATTAGGTACAAGTTCCGGTGTTAATATAGTAAAATAGAAATATGGGTGATGAAGATAAACAATTTGATGCCACGCCGAGAAAGCTTGAGCAGGCAAGAAAAGAAGGTCAGGTTGTAAAATCCAAGGATTTTTCGACGGCACTTTCTTTGCTTATAATGTTTTCGGCAATAGTCGGGCTTGCACCGTTTATTTGGAATCAGATTGTGCAGCTTTACACGCTTTTATATGAGCAAATTCCAAACGCACATTTAACTCAAGTCGGTTATATGTACGTTTTGACCGTAACGCTTAAGACAACTATTTTAATTATCGGACCGATATTATTTTTGGCATGGTTTGTTGCGATTATGGCGGATTTTATTCAGGTTGGACCTCTTGTTGCGGTAGCTCCTCTTGTTCCAAAACTCGACAAACTTAACCCCACTAAATATTTTAAAAATATCATGTCCATAAAAACGCTTTTTGAATTATTCAAAAACATATTAAAAGTGGTAATTTTGGGTTATATAGGCTGGAGTGTATATTCTCAGCATATTGAAAGCATCCTTATGCTGGCATCCATTGACAACAATTTTGCCGTTATGATTGAGTTTGGCAAACTCATCACCGAATTTATTTTCAAAGCCTGCATAGCGTTTTTGATAATCTCAGCGGCAGATTACGGGGTTACAAAGTGGAAGTTTTTGAAAGACCAAAAAATGTCGTTTAAAGAAATCAAAGACGAATACAAAAACACTGAAGGCGACCCCAACGTAAAAGCCGCATTACGGCAAAGACGTATGCAAATGCTGCAACAAGGCATGATGGATTCTGTTCCCGATGCCGATTTTGTCGTCACAAACCCGACACATATTGCCTGCGCGCTTAAATATAACGCAGATGAGATGGAATCCCCTATGCTTACCGCAAAAGGTACGGAGCTTATCGCAAAAAAAATTATTGATATTGCAAAAGAACATAATGTCCCCGTTATTGAAAACGCTCCCGTTGCAAGAGCACTTTTCAGAATGGTTGAGCTTAACCACACAATTCCGCCCGAATTGTATAAAGCAATTGCCGAAATTTTGCTTTTTGTTTATAATATGAAAAAATCAACCAAATAAATGGGGTTATTTTAACATTAATATATTATTATAGTTCTGTAATCATGGTTATGCAAGATAAAAATAAACTTCAAGAATATATAGATATAGTCCAAAAAGTAGCCCGAGTGGAACACAGACGTATACCGTCACACATGGTTGAATACGAGGAGTTGCTTTCTATAGGTATTATTGCCGTACAAGTTCTTATAAAAAATAAAACCCCCGAACAGCTTGAAAGATATAATGCCGCCTACGTCGCAACCGCAGTAAGGTGGGCAATAAGAAACGAATTAAGAATAAGATATAAATGGTATGCCCTTAAACATAAAGCCGAGGGCGATTACGATGAGGAAGAAGTAGTTGAAGGAATGGATATGCAGCAGGCAAAAGTTCGTGAAGCAATTTACGAAACGATTTTGTCTATTGACGGGCTTGCAGCCGCCGCAAGCGATAACGATTCACCGTTTGACTTTGTAAAAGACCCGCATGCCATGCCGGATGAAAATGCCGAAATTTCCGAAATGGGCAGAATGATTAGAGAAGCTATTTCAAAACTTCCGCCTAAAGACAGAACCGTTGTTGAATACAGATTTTACAGAAATATGCAGGTTAAAGATATCGCACGTCAGGTCGGGCTTTCATCATCCCGTGTAACACGTATTGTCCAAGCCTCATTAAATACCGTTAAAGAATACTTAAATTCCAAGGAACAATACGGTTACTAAACTATTGTTATCCGCTTATCATCAATGATATCAACGGGCTTGTTTTGCCTTTTGATGTAATCGCAGACTAATTTGTCTTTATCAAAATCATAAACCCTCTCGGCTTCATGTTTTTTATTCAGCATATAAAACCCGTTTCCACCCGTTGCGTAAAAATCGTCCAGTGCCGTTTTGTACACAACTTTTTCATCCGGATTATTTATGTCAATTGCTCTTTCTGTGCCGTCGTCATTTACTTTTGTTAAACTTAAAAGTTCGCCCTGCTTATTCATTGTATATTTTAAGCCTGATACCATAACTATTCCGGGCTTGTTGCCTGCGGTCAGGAATGATTTTCCGCCAAGTTTTATCGCATCAACAAGCTCTTTTTCATTAAGTTTCACAACCACCATTTTGTTTTTAAACGGACTTATTTCACTTACTTGTCTTGAATCAATCTTACCCTTTTCAAACGAACTTCTTATATTAGCAGAATTTAAAAGTGCAATATCGCATCCCATTTCTTTTCTCATGGCATCAACAACAAAGTTTCCATGGGGGTTATTCTCAATTAACCTGTTTGCGGGGGCAGATGCAACCGAATTTATATACCCTACATGTTCGGGTTTCCCTATAATATTTTCAACCGCATATTTAATCGGGAGAGTTCTGTTATAAATATTTGTCGGAATTACATTGTTTTGTGCTTTTACTATAACCCCTTTTTCATCAAATTCCAAATTCAAAATCCCGAAATATTCGCCGTCTTTGCCTGCCTGTGTAATTATTACGGGTTCTCCGTCTTTATTATATAAAAGATTTTCGCCTTCTTTTATCCCTTTTATCAAATCGTGCGAATGCCCGCCCAAAATAACATCAATACCCGAAGTTGATTTGGCGATGAGTTTGTCATTTACGTATCCGCTGTGAGATAGCAAAATTATTTTATCAAGTTTTTGGGCTTTTAATTTGTCCACCTCTTTTTGTAAATTTACAATAGTTGTTTGAATATCATCGACATTAATATCATTTTTGGAAGCACCGTCTTTCAGGTGTAAATTCATATCGGAAGGACCTATTCCGATTATTCCGTATTTTCTCCCGTTGACTTCTTCTATCGCAGAAGAAATTAAACGACCGTTCATTTCACTTTCGGGTTTGAAGTGGATATTGACCGCACCCAATTCGGGGATTTTATTTTCTTTTAAATGTTCACTGTGAATTTTTGGAGTAACGTCAAATTCATGGTTTCCGGGTTGACGTTTGGTTATGCCTATAAGTTTAAGAATATTGTACACTGTCTTGCTCAATACAGGATCTTCACCAAGCCCGTCATCGCCTGCCGAAAGCTTAAGTTTATCCGCCGTCGTTTCAAAACTGTCAAATTCCTTTGACGCCGTATATAATCTTTCAAGATTGGGAAGCTTTGCATGAAAATCGTTCATTATGAATATGCTTGTTTTTGTATGGTTATCGACAGGTGTTATCATGCGGCTCTCCTTTCTTTGTAGATATTAAGCCCCTCAACCCAATTCGGAGTTACATTCAGGTCGTTTGCAACAACGCATTGAGGTAACGCTGCATGGTGAATTTTTGGCAAAAGATAATCTTCGGTGTATTCAATCGGTCTTGAAACATCATCATCGGTATCGTTACAAATAAATACCAATTTGCCGTCAGGTGCGTATTTATAGCCCATAATTGTTATTTCATGCCCGTTTATAACAATATTATTTTGGTCAACCTGAGTATAGCCGATTATTACGTTTTCACCCATATCCAAAGCCGTCAGAAGATGCTTTTTAGTAGTGGCTAAATCGGTTTCATAACCTATAAGCCGCCCGTTATCGTCTAACGTCTGATAAGTTACAGACAAAATATTTTTATCTGAAACCACGGATTCAGTGAATGTTTTTTCAAATTCGATTAAACCTTTGTCATTCACATTAAATTTTCCGCCCCTGCGGTCGGTCAATGAGTTATAGGCTTGTTGAGAACCTACCTGCATAAATGTTGACTGCATTAAAACATCTAATGGCGAACGCTCAAGCGGGTCACGATAATTGGTTTGAATTTGCGCTCTGATTAAAGCGTTTTTATCGGGCGCAAATGTCAGTTTTGCATTGTTGAAATTATCTGTTTCGTAAGGAATTTCAAAAGCATTCAAAAGCCAAATCGCATCAAGCGTGTTATCCGCAAGATTTTTGAGCTGAATATTCTTTGAAACGGACATCTTTGGAGAGGAAAGTCCTTCGGCAAACCTTGCAAATTCAGCCGGAAGTTTTTGCGCCAAATTGAACTCTATACTTGCGGCAACGCATACTCCCGAATGCTCAACGTCAACATCGTTTGCAAGTACATATTGCTTGATTAAATTGCTTTCAGTGCCGACGTTTGCTCTGATTGCTTTCAAACGATAATTGTCAGGTATGTCGCCAAATTGCTGGGTAATCACATGCGGATAAAAAAGTGTTGATACAACATCTTTTAAAAGTCCTGTGGCACTAAGCCCTTCTGCTCTTGGAGTTTTGGCAATTTTATACAAATTCTCAAGTACTGTGGAGTGGTCGTTAGAATTGTTATTAAGCAAAATCCCGCTTTTTAAAAGCATTTCAAGTTGTTTTTTCGTGTTTCGGTCTGATATTGATAATAATTCGGTATATTTTTTTATTTCATCAGATGAAGAAAGCTCTGTTCTTAAATTTCCGCGGCTTTTTACAGGAATTGAAACACTAGATTGCGCAGTCATCGGCAAATTAGCCTTTACCGCAGGTACAGTTGTGTTATAATTATATTGCTTGACACAGTTTACCGAATCTATCATTCCTACTCCACACTTATATTAAAAATAAAACATAAAAAAAATTGCTAAAATTTTTGATTGTATAAATAAATGTAAAGGAAAATTTTGCTAAAAATAAAACCGCTCACAAAAGACCAAATAATCATCTCGCTTGACAGACTGACAAGGTTTAAACACACCGAAGTCAAGTATCTTCGTGTATTTAAAGATATAATAACATCAAATTTAATTTTGCCAAAATACAAAAAAAACGAGCTTGACTGTATGGATTACAGAGAAATCAAAGAGCTTGCTCAAGAAATTTTTAATAACACTTTGGGTGAACCGGATAATCTTGAAATTAATCAAAAACTTTTTGATTATGAAAATTCAATATTTATTCTTGATGAAAATACAAAAGAGCTTTTAAAAAACAAAATAAATTATGCATCATGCCTTAAACTTATTGATGAAAATAGCCCGAACAACTTGAAATGGCTTAAAAATCTTGCAAATTCAGACGATGCAAAAATTGAGCGTGAAAAATCCGCACTGCATTTTCCGATAGAAAAAGTTGTCATATCGGAGGGCATAACGGAGGAAATTTTGCTGCCGGAGTTTGCGAAACTTTGGGGTTATGATTTTGACAAAAACGGTGTTCACATAATTTCTGCAGGCGGGAAAAATCAGGTGGTAAAGCTTTTTTACACACTTTCGCAAACGCTTAAACTTCCAATATTCATTCTTTTAGACAGGGATGCGAAAGCAAATTACGATGAAATTAAACCGAAATTGCGCACTTTTGACAAGGTTCACGTTTTAAAAAACGGTGAATTTGAGGATGTGCTAAAGAAGGAATTAATCCATAAAACGTTGAGTTACGGTTTAGAAAACATATCGCTTCCGCCCGATATTGAAAGTGGCGAACGTATGACGAAGGTTCTGGAAGAGATTTTTCGTCACAGGGGATTGCATGAATTTAAGAAATCGGAGTTTGCGCAAACGGTGAAAAAATGTTTAACATCAAGCGATGATATTTCACCTGAAATAGCGGATATAATTGAAAAAATCAAAAGACTGGATAAAAAATCAAAAGAAATGGTTGACAATTAATTTTGCTTGGGGTAAAATAAGACACATAAGCCCCCATCGTCTAGAGGCCTAGGACAACACCCTTTCACGGTGTAGACAGCAATTCGAATTTGCTTGGGGGTACCATATAAAAAGAACCGCAACAGGTTCTTTTTTTTCGTATTTGTACCCCCTGCAAACTCGAATTAGCAATTTTATCCGCCGGATAAAATTGCTCAATTAGCTTTGCATACTTATCCGTACGGCAAGCTCGCCTACGGCTAAGTAGAATTTGCTTGGCGACCTGCGAGCCGAGTGCACAGTGTTCCCAACAACGTCAATCGGTCCGAAGGACTTGGTTGGGAACACGTAGGCACGTTATACGCGAGCAGGTCAAGACAGCGCGAGCGAGCTGAGGGCGAGGCTTGACGGCAAAATGACGCAGTCATTGCAGACGTCAACCGCAGACCCGTTAAAC
>CANQML010000024.1 GCA_947624935.1 Candidatus Gastranaerophilales bacterium | reverse complement strand
CCAACAAGAAAATGAAAGGATAAAAAAACATGACAAGAGAACTTGAAAGTAGAAAAGATTTAGTTGATGAAAAAGTAACAAGACATGACGGTAGTCAAGAAAATGCTCCCTCGCCCCTTGCATTAGCTGAGAGGGGAGGAGCGCAGCGACTAGGTGAGGGGTTTTCTAATAATAACAAGTATGAACCCCGCCCCTACGGTTGTAACACTCGTAAACTCGTGAACAACCGTTTCCCCGCCCGCAAGGGGTGGGGATTGTGTAGCGATAATCCAAATAGCCTAATTAATGTAAAGAAATTAAAGACTTATCGTCTTAATGTCTTAACGACTTCAAGAAAATTTGGTTTCACCCTCGCAGAGATACTCGTGACCCTCGGCGTTATCGGCATTGTGGCTGCCATGACAATTCCGACGTTGATAAATAACTATCAGGAAAAAGTCACAGTTACCAAAGTTAAGAAAATGTATTCAACACTAAGTCAAGCCGTCAAGCTCGCCTCTGTTGATTACGGTAATCCTATTGAGTGGGATTTACCGCTAGATACAAAAGGCGGAAGTCAAAAATTATATGGTTATTTAAAGCCGTATCTAAAAGTGTCTAAAGAGTGTGTTGAAGATAATTCGGGTAATTGTCTTGATACAAGCGCAAAATACACACAATTAAACGGTGAAACGTGGGCAACTTCCGAGACTAACATTTATGGTGGAAAAGGTTATGCAAGAATTATTCTTGCGGACGGCAGTTTACTTTGGCTACGATCTAACGGCATCGGTGTAAACTGCGGGGATGCGGATGCAGGCTTTCAGGATGTGTGCGCAATGTTTTGGTATGATGTAAACGGTAGCGCAGCACCCAACACGATGGCAAAAGATATCTTTGTTTTTGTGTTACGTCCGTCAGGAATTTACCCGTATAGTTTTAACGAGTGTTACTTAGACGACCATGGTTGGGCTTGTTCAAAATGGATAATTGAAAACGACAACATGGATTATCCTGCAACAAAATCAACTGATGATTAATTTACAAGTAGCTTGCCCGATTGGGTAAAATATGCTAAAATTATTGTATGAAGGCGGTTATTTTATCGGATAATAAGCAAACTTTTAGCGTAATCAAATCTTATGCGGAAGAATTTGGCGAATTTGAAGTCGTTGACGCTTCTTATGATGAAATTTTGAGTTTTGATAAGTCTGTTTTGATTGTCGACTTATCCGAAAATTGCGACTTGAAACTTGATTTTATTTCCCGTATTACACAAAATACAAAAAATTGTCGTGTGCTTGTTTTATCCGATAACCCGTCGGTTGATTTAATGGTTAAATCCATGCGCTTTGGCGCTAAAGAGTTTGCGGCATTGCCTGTGATTAAGTCAGAAATTATGGATGCGTTTTCACGGCTTATCATTGATAAAAAAGAACTTAAAAAATGCAAAGTTATTACGGTGTTTTCAAACAAAGGCGGAATCGGGAAAACTTCCATCGCATCTAATCTTGCTTTGGAACTTGCCAAAACTTCAAAAGAAAAAGTCGCGCTTATTGATTTGAATTTTCAGCTTGGCGATATAACAACTTTTTTGGACATAAAGCCATCGTTTGATATTTCTTATTTTTTGCAAAATATTGACAGGCTGGATGATAATTTTTTGCTTTCAACTCTTGAACAATACAAATCCACATCGCTTTATGTGCTGGCTGATCCGCCGTTTTTAAAGCAGGCTGATGAAATTTTGCCAAAACAAATTACCAAACTTTTGGATGTGCTAAAAAATACATTTTCATACATAGTAATTGATACGGAGACGGGTTTTGGCGCCAAAAACATCGCCGCATTAACCTCATCTGATTTTATATTTATGATTGCGGTCGCAAATCTGCCTGTTTTGCGCAGCACACAAAGATGTTTAGAACTGTTTGAAAAACTGGGTATTGATTTGGATAAAGTTAAACTCATCCTCAACAGATTTATGGAAAATGATGAAATCAGTGAACATGATGTGGAAAAACTTTTGGCAAGAAAAATTTATACAAAAATACCCAACAATTACTTTACGCTCATGTCTGCGGTAAACAAGGGGATTCCGGTGTGTGATTTGAAACCTGATTCAAATATCGCACAAAGTTACGGAAAGCTTGCACTAAAGCTTTCGGATAATATTTTAAAAGATAGTGTTGCAAATAATTTGGAGGCAAAATGGGGTTAAGTGACAGATTCAAGGAAACGGAAAAGAAAAAAACAACAAAAAAAGTAGAGAAAAAATCTGCGTATCCTTCTCATGTTCAGGCGGATTTAGATATGCTGGAAGATATTGAGTGTATGGTTTTAAACAAAATTGCGTATACGCCCGTATGGTTTGAGTTTACGGTGGATGAGCAAAAAAAACTTATAAAAAAATATCTTAATGCAAGGCTTGAATTGCCTGAAAATGCAAAGCTGGTATTGACTGAAGATGAAAAAGACGCTTTTGTGACAAAAATATTAACTTCGGTGTAGAAATGTATTATGATTTGTACTAAACTTTTGTTATGCAGTACAGGGAATTTAAAATAAATTCAAAATATTCGCCTGCGGGTGATCAGCCAAAAGCAATCAAATCGCTCGTTGACGGAATAAACAAAGGTTATGATGCGCAGACTTTACTTGGTATAACGGGTTCGGGCAAAACCTTTACGATTGCAAACGTGATTGAAAAAGTGCAAAAGCCCACGCTTATTATTGCGCACAACAAAACTCTTGCGGCACAGCTTTATAACGAGTTTAAAGAGCTTTTTCCCGACAATGCCGTTGAATACTTTATAAGTTATTATGACTACTATCAGCCCGAAGCCTATATCCCAAGAACCGATACTTTTATTGAAAAATCGGCATCAATAAACGAAGAAATCGACAGACTTCGCCATAATGCGACAAGATGTTTAAACGAAAGAAATGACGTCATTATTGTTGCATCGGTCAGCTGTATTTACGGTTTGGGTTTGCCGGAAAACTATTTCAGGGGTTCTGTTGAAATCAAAGTCGGCGATGAAATCGACCGAGATGATTTGTTAAGACATCTTGTGAATGTTCAATATAAAAGAAATGATTTGGTTTTGGAGCGTTCAAATTTCCGTGTGCGAGGTGATATTGTCGAAATCATGCCTGCCTATGAAAAAATTGTGATAAGGCTTTACTTTTTCGGTGATGAGATAGAAAAGATTGTGAGGATAGATAATGTTTCGGGTGAAATTGTCGAAATGCCCGAAAGTGTAGTAATTTATCCTGCTGTGCATTATTTATCCTACGATGAAAATGTTGATGAAACAATTGATTTGATTAATATGGAATTGAGGCAAAGGCTAAACGAGCTTAACGCGGAAAACAAACTCGTTGAGGCGCAAAGGCTTGAGCAGCGTGTTAAATACGACATGGAAATGATTAAAGAAATGGGGTATTGCTCGGGGATAGAAAATTACTCGAGAATTATCGAGCGCCGCCCGAAAGGTTCTGCGCCTGCAACGCTTTTGGACTACTTTAAAGGCGATTTTTTGACGGTAATTGATGAATCGCACGTAACTTTACCGCAGTTAAAAGGTATGAGCCACGGCGATGCATCAAGAAAAGACACGCTTATCGAATACGGGTTCAGACTCCCTTGTGCAAAAGATAACAGACCTTTAACCTCAAAAGAATTTTTTGCAAAAGTAGGTCAAAAAATCTACATCTCCGCAACTCCTGCCGAATTTGAACGTGAAACATCTGATCAGATTGTTGAACAAATTATCAGACCGACAGGACTTGTTGACCCGAAAATTTCTGTCAGACCCATTGACACGCAAATCAATGATTTAAAAGCAGAAATTCAAAAACGTGCAGACAAAAACGAGCGTGTTTTGATTACAACTTTAACCAAGAAAATGGCGGAGGATTTGACCGATTTCTTTATACAGGAAGGTATAAGAGTAAGGTATCTTCACAGTGAAATTCAATCCTTAGAGCGTGTTGAGATTTTAAGGGATTTAAGGCTTGGTGAATTTGATGTATTAATCGGTGTTAACTTGCTCAGAGAAGGTTTGGACATCCCCGAAGTTTCGCTGGTTGCGATTATGGATGCGGATAAGGAAGGTTTTTTGCGTTCCGATACCAGTTTAATTCAGACAATCGGGCGTGCCGCGCGTAACTCTTGCGGTGCAGTTATTATGTATGCCGATAAAATAACAGAGTCGATGAAAAAAGCCATCGACGAAACCGAGCGCAGACGCGAAATTCAAATCGCTTACAACCAAAAATACGGCATTGTTCCGCAAACCATTAAAAAGCCCGTCGAAAACAACCTGTTGTCACTCGTTGCAAGTTATCGTGATTTTGAGGATATTGTCGCAGAAGAAATGGTTGATTTGGGCATTGACACAAAAGATTTGCCAAAACTTATCTCAAAACTTGAAAAAGATATGCACAAAGCAGCTAAAGTCCTTGACTTTGAACGTGCCGCCGAAATCCGCGATAAACTTAAAAAATTGAGAGAAATGCTTTAGTGCGTTATATTCTCATAATCCAACTGCGCAAGATAATCACCCGTTATCGCTACATTTATAACCAGCGCCAATGAACATATAAAAATGAAAATCGGGTTGCTAAAGTTCCAAAAAATCCCGAAAATATATGCTATTACACCGACAAATATTAGGTTTATCAATACAAGCCTCGGGATAAAAAATATTACGGCTATCAAAACATCAATACAACAATTTGAAATTAATACAAGGTTGTATGCCTCTTTTATGCTTTCATTTTTTGCAAAAATCATTAACGAGGTTAATATAATTGATGACAATATAAGCCATACTATAATTGAATAGATTAGCTGGATGTTTTCAACGGGTATGGGGATTTGAATTTTCACAAGATAATGTCCGAGTATTATACATATTGCCGTTATCGGCCCGAGCGCCGTAAGAGTTTTTAATGCGGTTTTAATAAAAGATATTATATTGAAATCGGGTAGTAGTTCATTTTTGCCGTTTCTCGTGTTTTTTATACAAATAACAAGTATGGTTAACAGCATAAGCAGGGTTAAAGCACTCAGGTATAAAAACCAATCGGTATTACCTTTGCTGAAAAATTCGTATGAAAAATAAACCGGTATTGAATAAATAAAGTATTTTACAAATGCCATTTTGTCTGCTATAGCATTGTCAAAAGCATCTTTGATTGAGGCCATAAATCACTCCTGTGCTTTATTTTACCATATTATTTGATTTTGGGCAAGCTGATTATAAATTCACTCCCTTTACCAAGTTCGCTTTTTAATTTTATTTTCCCGCCATGCAGCTTTACAAGTTCTTTTATAATCGTTAATCCAAGCCCGTTTGAATTTTTTTCACTGCCGATTTGGGCAAATTTTTCAAATATTTTTTTGTGATATTTCTTATCAATTCCTATCCCTGTATCTTTAACAGAAATTTCAAAATTCTTATCGTCATCTGTTAAGCTTATTGTAACCTTGCCGTTTTGCGGAGTGTATTTAATCGCATTACTCAATAAATTGAACATTATCTGCTGTATTTTTTGGTAATCTGCTTTGACAGTTATATTTTTGTATTTTTTGATTATTTGTGTACCTTTTTTTTGCGCAAGCGGTTTTATTATGTTGCAGACGGCTTGTGATAAATCGGTTAATTCAAATTCTGTGGGATTTAACAGCATTGAATTTGCTTCGAGTTTTGCCATATCAAGTATGTCATTTATCATCCCCAAAAGGTGCAGTGATGCCGTTTGAATATCGTTTACATATTCTTTTTGCTTTTCATTAAGTGAACCGAAAATTTCTTCATTGAGCAGCTCTGATGAGCTTATAACAGAATTTAGCGGCGTTCTTAATTCGTGAGAAAAATTTGCAAAAAAATCGTTTTTGCTCTTTTCTGTTATGTATGCTCTGTTTTTTTCGCTTATCCCCTCTTGAAGTGCCGCTATCTGCATTTGTATTATTTTAGACAGCTCTGAGTCTTTGATTTTGTTTGCAATAATTGATGTACATAGATTAAAAATCTCTTTATCTTCCTTATTAAACGGGCTGCTTTTTTTAATCTTTATTTTCCCAAACGTTGCATTTTTACAGCAAAGATTGTTTTCAAGAATATACTCACCTTTCAATTTTGATTGACCATTTAAGCAAATTTCGCCTTCTTCAAACTCAATTATTCCCCTCAACTCATCAAGTAACTCCTTGGGTGAAACTTTAATCTCGGTCGTCAATAATTTATTCAGTTGTTTGATTTTATTTTTCAATTTTTGTATCCGATATATCTTAAGTTTCTAAAATATCCGTCAAAATCAAGTCCATAGCCTACAACAAATTTGTTATCAATTTCAAATCCGAAATAGTCAGGCTCAATATCCGTTACTCTCGAAATTTTTTTATCCAAAAGCGAGCAAAATTTTGTAGATTTCGTTTTAAAGTTATTGTTGATAAAATCCGTCAAAAATTTTGCTGTAAGCCCTGTGTCCACGATATCTTCGATTATAAGTACATTTTTATTGTTTAAATCCGGTAAAGATATATCGACTGCGTGAACTTTTCCGGATGTTGTCGTTCCTGCACCGTAGCTTGAAAGCCTTATAAATTCCATCTGAATTGGCATATCAAGATGCTTAACTAAATCTGCCGCAAACATCACCGCGCCTTTTAGAACGCAAATTGCCGTTACTTCTTCTTTTTTGTACAGCTTGTTCATTTCATCAGCCAATTCTTTTATTCTTTTTTGGATTTGTTCTTCCGAAAAAAGTACTTTTAATTCGTCGATTTTCATTTTGCTCTCCTTAAGCTCAATACGTGGGTTGGCTTTGTTTTCACTTTTATTTTTTCGCTTATTCCAAGCCCCGGAGCCCACAATACTTCATTATTCTCGCACAAAAACAGTAAATTGTCCTTTTCGTGTTTCGGGATTTTCTTTTCGTTTAAATATTTTTTTAATTTTTGCGTTCCGCTTAATCCCAAAGGCTTGATGATATCGCCGTCTTTTCTTGACCTTAAAACAAAATCGACGCTGTTAAAAGAAGCATAAGCTTTAAATTCGTTGTCTTTTGGAAAAATCTCCGGCGCATTGTCGCATTTTTTTATCTCAAATATAAAATCTGATATTTTATATTCCCCCTCTTTTTTAATAACGGTTTCGGGTATAAATTCTTTTTTACAATCGGTTAATTTAATTTTTTTATCGTTCGCAAAAAGCCATAAATTGTTTGTCAGACTGATTGTTTTTCCGGATTTTTCTTTTGAGGATTTTTTTATAAATTCTTTTATCTCATCAATTTTTTTTCTGTCGTATTCTAAATCATTTTCTCTAAAAAACTTGTGTATGACAGAATTTTGGAGAAATTCATCAAGTTTTAAAAAATCGTCGGGCGCATATTTGACAAGGTTTTTAATTTTTTTATCAATGAGCTTATTTGCCGCTTTTGCAGATATTGAAAGCTCGTTTAGTTTTTCTTCAAAATCGGGTGAGATTGATTTTAGGACAGGGAAAATTTCTAAGCGTATTTTGTTTCTAACATATTTGGTGTCAAAATTTGAACTGTCAATATTCGGTTTAAGATTATTTTCAGCACAATATTTTTCAATATCCTTGCGGTAAATTTTTAAAAGCGGTCTATAGTAAATCCCTCTGTGTTCACTTATCCCCTCCAATCCTGTCAAACCCGTTCCTTTAATCATTCTGTAAAATACGGTTTCGGCATTATCGTTGGCGTTGTGAGCCGTCAGGACTGCTTTGGAATTGAACTTTTTTGCGCATTTTTCAAAAAATTCATATCTTGCATTTCTTGCCGCGGTTTCAGTATGGGGAATTTCAGCGGAAAGCTTTTCGCTGTAAAAATTTATCCCGTAGCAAAATTCTTTGCAAATTTGCTCATCTTTATCGCTTTCACGCCCTCGCCAGTTATGGTTTAAGTGGATTGCCGTTAAATTAAATCCGTGTTTCAGTGATAATTTTTTTAAAATATCCAACAGACACATAGAATCGTAACCGCCTGAAAATGCCACAATAATATTCTCTTTTGTTAAATCATATTTTTTCAAAAATAATTCAACGGTATCAAGCATGTTTTTTGATACCTTCTTTAATCTCAACGGCATCAACCCCGAGTAATTCAAGCGCCTTCATCGCCA
The DNA here is from genome assembly GCA_947624935.1 of Candidatus Gastranaerophilales bacterium. Taxonomy (GTDB): domain Bacteria; phylum Cyanobacteriota; class Vampirovibrionia; order Gastranaerophilales; family Gastranaerophilaceae; genus SIG32. The sequence continues at coordinate 14,983 of CANQML010000024.1, read as the reverse complement.
AAGACTCAGGCTCGGTTGTAATTGCAAGAAGCATGTGCGCAGATTCAATTCGTTCTTTGTTCTCTTTTTTAGCAAATTCCCATGCCTTTTCCAAAACACGTTTTGCTCTTTTTGTGAATACTATTTCTTTGTCAAAATACTCGTTACCGAAGCCGACAAGCTTTTCAACAATATTTCTTGCATCTTTGATATTAATTTCCAATTCACTCAAAACAATTGACCCGACGCCTGCCGCCTCGCCGATTATACCGAGTAAAAACATTTCTGTTCCGACAACGGATTTGCCAAGTCGTCTTGCCTCTTGTTTTGCAAGCCTTAATATCGTAAGCGTTTCGGGCATCTGCTTTTCAATTGGTTTGATTATGCTGTGCGCCAAATCATCATCAGGAATATTCAGCTCTTTTAAAATTTCATAGGCAATACCTTTTTTGGTTTTTAAAAGCCCCAAAACAATGTGTTCGGGTTTTACAACGGATGAGCCAAGCTCTTTTGCGGTTTGAAGTGCCAATCCCATAGCTCTAAAAGCATTTGGCGTAAAAATGATTTGTTTACCTTCGTATTCGGCTTGACGGGATTGAATATTTGCAAGTTTTTCTTCAAAGTTTTCGTAAGTAACTCCGAATTTAGCAAATATACGGCTTAGTTGAGAGTCTTTATCCTCAAGTATGGATGAAAGTATCTGCTCTGTTCCCAAAATTTCGTAATTTGATGCCGAAAGCTTTGAAACAGCACGCTCAAAGACATCTGATGATTCTTTGCTGTCAAAGTCTGTTACGGTTTGAGGCTTGCTCTCCCGCTCATCATCAATTTCCGGGTGATAGAGCCGCTTTGTTTTTCTTTGCACCAGCTTTTCAAGCAGCAACCCCGATTTTTGAACATCAAAACCCAGCTTTTCAAGCGTTTTAAGGCTGTTGGACTTTTTATCGGAAAGTACCGCCAAAAATAGGTGTTCGTATAAAACAGTGGAATTTCCGGAGGCTGTCGCCAAATCAAGCGTTTTTTTCAAAAGCACCTTGGATGAATCGCTAAAACCCTGATTGCGATTAACAGGTGTTATGTTAAGCTCATCTTTTAAGGTTTCAAAATCAATGTTGTATGATTTAAAAATCTTTAGCGATATACCCTTTGCCTCTTGCACCAGCGCCAAAAGTATGTGTTCGGGTTCAACTGTTCCCGATGCGATTTGCTGTGCTCTGGTTACTACGTTGATTGCTTTTTCGGTAAACTTTTCAAACAATTTCTATTCATCCTCTAATGTGTCTAAGTACTGTGCCACTTTGTTAAATTCATCATCATCGTCAATGCTTTCAAAAATATAATCATCACCTTCTTGTGATAAACGCATCAAAACTAATTCATCATCGTCTTCATCTGTAGGCAGTAACAAAGCATACTCCTGCTCGTCAACTTCTACAATGTCGTACAATTCAAATTTGATTACGTTCCCTTCTTCATCAGTCGTTTCAATTAATTGTTTTTTTTCTTCTGTCATTTTGTTCCCTTTCTAAATACTGCTGTAATATTATACATGCACTTTCTATATCTACAAGTCCTTTTTCTTTTCTGAAATTTTTGTTTCTGCTTCTTAAATTTTCTTCAGCTTCGCTTGATGTCAAGCGTTCGTCCTCAAATATTATCTCATAATCATTTAGTTTTTGCGCAAATTTTTTGCAATCTTCGGCTTGAAAGCCTGCGCTGCCGTCCATATTCAAAGGTAATCCGACAACGATTTTTTTAACATTGTTCTCAAGAGCGATTTTTAAAATAGTATTAACGGCGTCCGCCTCGGGCTGTCTTTGGATATAGGAATGCCCGTTTGCAAGCATTAAAAGATAATCGCTTAGTGCGATACCAATCCTTTTTGTCCCGATATCAAGAGCCATTACTTTGTACATACATATCCTCAATGTTTTTGATTGCGTCGTTTATTTCTTTTGTACTTAAGTTACTTGTATTATTATATCTCAAACTTACAAAATATTCATATAAACTTTTGCGCAAAATATTTTTGAAAAATTCGGTTTTTTCACCAAAATATAAGTTATATAATGCCTGCGCCGTTTCTGTATCACCTTGGGCTAATTTTAAAAATGCCGTGTTTATTAATCGCTCACACCATATAGCTTTTTCTTCCGGATAAAATACTTTTTCAACATGGTTTTCTATCAGTTTTTCAAAATCCTGCAAATTATCTTCAAGCATTTCTTCAAATTCATCACTGTAATGCTCATCTAAAAACCATTTTTGCGCAAAATCCGAATTGAAAATCACCTCCAAATCCTTTTGGTTAAGTTCGTTTTTGGAAAGTTTTTCTTTTAAATACTCTTTTATATCGAAAAATTCTATATCACAAAGAAGGTTTTTCCAGCAAACGTATTCATAAGGATAGCCTTTCGTGAGATTTTCTGCGTTTATAAGTACTGATTTTAGTATCTGCGGCGAAACTTCCAACTCGTTTTCGTTTTTATAAAATCTTTCAATAATCTTATCGCATTCAAATGCCGAAATATCATAGAAGCCAAAGCAATCTCGAACCCCGTGATAGTCGTCAATTACAACTGCCATAAATTTTACTTTGCCCTCATCGGTTTTTCTTGTAAAAATAACAGCTTGATTTCCATGCCCGTCAGGGTATGTCAGGCAGCACCTGTATGGCTTTGAAGTCGATAATATTTGTTTGTAAAATTCTAAAGAATTATCCTCTCGTATTCCTGCTATTTTTAGTGTCGACAGACTTTTTTTAATGTAGGGTTTTATTTTTTCATCCGCCGTATCAATTGTCGTATTTAAGGCATGAAATGCAAGCTGAGATTTTGTCTCGCCTAAAAGTTTTAATGCTTCAAGCCCGATTTCGCTTTCCGGTTGTGACAAAAACACAGGTATTAATAAGTTTGCAAGGGCATCATTTGTGTAATCTTCACCGAGTGAATTTATAAGCGTAATTTTATCATTAGTACTGATTGAGCTTAAAAAATCCAAAAAATCTATTTGAATTTCGGGATTTACGACGGCATTATTTAAAAGATTTCTTGTTTCAATATCCAATATCTCGGTATCAGTCATGCCTGTATCAAGTGCCCAATCAGTGTCCAAACCCCTTAAAAAATTCACGACATTGATTTTAACATTGTCTGATATTACGCTGCTTTTTAACATTTCACACAGTTTTTTGGTTAAATCTTCTTTATCTGCATACCTTTCAAGTAAAAAGCATAAAACAGTGCTGTTACTGTTATTGTATAGTTCTTTATAAAGAATTTTTACGATAGTCTTTTTATCGTTTTGTGCATCTAAAAGCTCAATTGACCGAACATCATTTGCGTTGTCATTTATAATGCCGTTTATTAGCGCTTTTATCTCAAAAGGGTTAAGTTGTTTGGTCATTATTGGCTTTCCCCCAGAATGTATCCAGTATTTTTTGCGCTTCTTCAGAGGGCATTCTGTCATTCAAAATCAAATATTGCACCGCAATCATTGCGCACTCGGAACATATATTAACACCGGGGCCTTTTACCATCTTTATGACCTGCGTGTTTGGTCTGTGACAGAAACTGCAATATACAAGTTCATCGTTATGCGGCTTGTCCTCTTTCTTTGCTCCTAATTTTACGACTTTTGCCATATATTCTCCTTTTGCTTTAATTGTAACTTAAATTAATAAAATTTGCCATATTTTTATTATTACTTTATAATTACTTTACATGGGGATAATTTTATGAAGAAAGCTTTATTACTTGTAAGTATATTGTTTGTATCGGTTATTTCAACTGCCTGCATTAATAATTTTGCCGTACAGGAATTAAACTCAAAGGCAAAAGTGTATTTGGATGAAGGTAATTATTCCGAGGCAATCGCACGTTTAAAATCCAGCGCAGATTTGGATAACACAATCTTTGAAACCCATTACAATTTGGCTGTAGCATACACTCAAGCTGAAGATTATCCCAATGCTATTGTTTCTTATCAAAAAGCAATAGAACTTGACCCTGAAAAACCGGATTCTTACTATTCGCTTGCCGTTGCAGAGGAAAATCTTGCAAATAATTTGGAAAACGGTTCCACAATTTTAGATGAAAACGGTGCGCCTGTTTCTGCGGAAGAAGTGGCTGAACCCGAACAAAATGCGCTTGATATGGCGGCAAATTTAAAAGTTGATGCCATAAATAATTATAATATCTATATTGAAAAAGCCCCCGATGCTCCTGATGTCGAAGAAGTAAAACAAAGAATTGAAAGCTATGATAATCAACCCGCCCAATAGTGTAGCTTTTTCGATTTTCGGCTTTCCTGTTTTTTGGTATGGAATTATTCTGGCATGTGCTGTTTTTGTCGGCATATTGTTTGCATGTTTTATTGCTAAAGAGCCTGAAAAAACCTTTATTTATGAAAATTCACCCTTAATGATTATTTGCGGAATCTTGGGCGCAAGGCTCTATTACTGTGCATTAAATTTTTCTTATTATTTCAAAAATCCTGTTGATATTTTGAATATACGTGAGGGCGGCTTGTCAATTCATGGCATGATTATTACTGGTGTGGTTTTAGTTTATTTTTTGGCAAAAAAGCATAAGGTAAATTTTTTAAAACTTCTCGACTGTTTAATGTGTGCGATGCCTCTGGCTCAATCTATAGGCAGGTGGGGCAATTTTTTCAATTCCGAAGCTTTTGGCATGCCAACCAACGGCAACTGGGGACTTTTTGTTCCGCCCCAAAATCGTCCTTATCCCGATATAGAGCTTTATCATCCGACATTTTTATATGAATCATGCTTGGATTTGTGTATATTTTTTGTTTTGTTTTATCTTTTTAAGAAAAATCTAAAATCGGGCAAAATATTTTTCTCTTATTTGATTTTATACTCAATTTGCCGCATAATTGTCGAATTTATAAGAGTGGACAGCGCTTTGGATATTTTCGGCATCCCGATTGCTGTAATTGTTTCGGTGATTTTATTATTAATCGGATTGGTCGGGTTAATTAAATATTGATTTTTTTTATTTGTTTTTTCATAATGGTTTTGTTATGAAAGAATCTTCAAGAGCATGGCTTAGCGGAGCACATTTTATAAATGATGTCTACACAGGGTTTTTAAACCCGATTATGCCCTTTGTAGCCGCAAAAATCGGCATATCAATGGGTGTTGCGGCACTAATTTTAAGTCTTTCTCACATAATTTCATCACTTTTGCAGCCGGTTTTCGGGTTTTTTGCAGATAATATGATAAGAAGGACATTTGTCTTTTGGGGCTTGATTTTAACCTCGATATTTATTCCGTTATCGGCGGCATCAACCAATTTGCCTAAAATGATTTTGTTTATTGTTTTGGGAAGTTTGGGGTCAAGCCTTTTTCACCCGCAGGCACTGGGGCTTGCAAACAAATATGCAGGCGAGGAAAAAGCAAGACGCATGGGCGTTTTTATTGCCATGGGTACTTTAGGGTATTCTGTCGGGCCTTTGGTTTCCGCATTTGTTGCTCAATATTTCGGGCTTTCTAAAATGCCGGTTTTGGCGGTTTTAGGTATCGTTTGGGCTTTATTAATGTTTAAAATGCTTGATAAACTTCCCGATATTTCATTGCAACATTATGAAATTAAAGGTGCATTCAAAAAAATTCTCTCTAATCGTAAATTAAATATTTTAAACGTTATTTCAATGTTAAAATCCTTAATTTCGACTTCATGCTTTATTTTGCTTCCGTTTTTGTGGAAAGATATGGGATATTCTCAATTTTTTATTGGCGCAGCACTTTTTGTATTCATTTTTGTCGGAGGATTGGGGTCATTATTCAGCAGTAAATTTGAAAAAATGGCAGGCACGCAAAACGTATTTTATTTTTCCATGATATCCACTTTGCCTTTGATGTTCCTTTTTGTATTTACATATAAAACTTTTCCCGTTTTCTCGTTTATAGTTTATTTCATAATGGGGTTTGTGACAATGCTTGCAGTGCCCGTTACAATGAATATGGCGCAAAGTATTTTGCCTGAATATAAAAGCATCATTGGCGGTTTTATAAACGGATTTTCATGGGGAATTGTCGCAATATTTATGTCGTTAAACGGCTTTGCAGCTCAAACTTTCGGCATAACAAAAGTCCTTTTAATTGTTTCAATTCTACCTGCCGTTTTTTCAATAACCTTCGTAAAATATCTGTTTAAGCAATCAAATCAAGCTTAGTATCCGTTTCTTCCGTCGGCGTCGGCAATGGCTCTGTAATTATAGGCTGTTCGGTCGGCATACTTTTAAATGTGCTTTGAACAGCTATATTACTATTAAATTTTCCAATCGCTGATACGAGCATCTCTTAATCCCAAAAATACTTTTTTAGTGTAATATAAAATTTTTTTGTTGTGAATATTTTTTATTAACTTTTGTTACAAAAATTTAGATTTTCGAAAATATATACTTTATATATACTTTATATATATATAACATTAATCTACACGAGAGATTCCGTTAAGAGAGAGTATCCTATTATCCTAAAAAAATTTTAAGCCCGACTTTGCGGGCTTTTTTTTATGTATATTAACTTTTATTTATACCCCCTTTACAAACTTTGTTTATTGTTTTATACTAAATTTGTTAGTTGTTACTATTGGTAAAAAGAAGGAAGATGAATCATGAAAAAATTAGTAGCAGGTCTTATGGCTTTCAGTTTAGCTCTTATGACTTCTGTTCCTGCATTCTCAGCTACAAAAAGCATCGCTGATGTTAGCAGAAACCACTGGGCACAAGCTGAAATTGCAGACGTTGTTGCTCACAACGTTATGACTGTTGACCCATCAGGAAACTTTTATCCTGAAGAAAGTATTTCAAGAGTAGAATTTGTTAAAGCATTGTTGAGAGTTTTATCAAATCAAAACCTTGATGTAAAAATTAGAAACATTTTCTCTGACGTATCAAGCTCAGATCCTGATTACTCAGACATTTTACGTTCTCAACAACTCGGTTTGGTTTACGGTTACCCGAACGGTACCTTCCAACCTTCAAGAATTATGTTAAGATCAGAAGCTCAATCAGTTATCAGCCACATTACTAAAGATGGCGTAGCTGATGTTTCTATCTTAAACTACTTTGTAGATGAAGAAAAAGTTCCTGCTTGGGCTAAAAAACCTTATGCAAAATCTCTTGCATACGGTATTTATGTAAACTACCCGAATGCAAAAGAACTTCGTCCGAACGACGATTTGACAAGAGCGGAAGCTGCTGTTCTTCTTGCAAGATTAAGAGAAAAAATCGGTCTTGTTAAAGAACAATACGTTGGTTCTGACCTTGAAAAACTTTTGGCTGTTGAACATTTGAGTGTTAAGAAAAATGCTCCGAACAATACCGTTAACATTACAAACAAACGTAACATCATCAACGAAGGTAATGTTTTGGAAGTATCTTTCTCAGATAAATTCAAATCTGAAGTAGCGGCTGCAGGTAATACGGTTAACTTTACTAACCCTGAAGACATTTGTACCGACGAAGGTACTTTGTTAATCCCTGCAGGTTCTACATTCGTTGCTAAGGTTCTTGATGTTCAAGATCCGAAATGGTTCAACAAGAACGCAAGAGTATACCTCCAATTGACTGAAATTTGTTTCCCGAACGGAAAGAAAGTTGATCTTAACGCTAAACCTTTCTACAAAGATTATGCGTTAAAAGAAGGTCCTTGGATGACAACGGGTAAAATCTTAGCATACACTGTTGGCGGTGGTGCTGTTGGTACAGGTGCAGGTGTTGGCTTGGCATTTATTCCCAGCCCTCACAAAATCGGTACCGGTATTGCAATCGGTGCTCCTGTTGGTGCTGCTGTAGGTTTGATTACCGGTTTGGTAGCTCCCGGTTTGGATTACCATGCTAAAAGCGGTGAAGAAATCTATGTTATCCTTTGCGATGACGCAAGCATAACAAAATAGGTTCTTCTAAAACCTTTAAAAAGTCGGATTTATAATCCGACTTTTTTTATGCCACTTTTTATCTACTCCTTTTTTATAAATCTTATTATCCTTTTGGGGCTGATAATATTTATTCCCGCATTTAAAATGGTATTGTAGCTGACAGATGTCGGCAGTAAAGGAGTAAATCATGAAAAAAACAATTTTGTCATTAGCTTTACTTGGCGCATTTATTATGCCTCAGAGCGCATTTGCATGGTCGTATAACGGACTTAGCAGCTTAAATCCGTTTACTTTATTCGGTACAAGAACAAATAAATGCCAAAAGTGCCAAAACATTGAACAGCCAAAGTGCAATTCTTGCCAGAAAGTTATTCCTCAAAACAGATGCACTAAAGCTTATAATACCGAGGCTGAATGTCCATGTAAAAAATCACACTAGAAGCGGAGTTAACTCCGCTTTTTAGTATTCTATGTCTTGAAGGACATTGAATATCTTATCGGTAATTTGCTGTATGTATTCTTGGCTTACAAGCCCGTTAATGACGGCATCAGCAATTTGGTATGTGGGTCTGATGTATTCTTGAGCCGTTTTATTGACATCACGGAACTGTAAATCGGCGGCAGCGCCTGTTTTTCCTCTGGTCGCCGCACGTTTGTACCAACGCTCTTTTATAACTTCAAGCGGTGTGAATACATAGACCTTTACGTCCATCAAGTCTGCAAGCCCGTTATTTAACACGTATAGACCTTCCGTTAATACGACTTTTGCGGGAGTTTTCACATCCCCGTCTTTGAATGATTCGCATGTGATAAAGTCATATCGGGGGGAAGTTATTGTATTGCCCGATTTTATTTCAAGCAAGTGTTTTTTCATTAAATCTAAATCAATGGCATCGGGTGTGTCAAAGCTAAAGCCTGTTTTAAACAGTTCCTCGTAGCTGCCTGCTTCTTTAAGCTCTTTAGAGGTGTCTTTGTAATAATCATCACAGCGAATTACGGTGTAGATGCCTTCTTTTTTATCTTTGACGCATGCTTTTATTGTGTTATCAACGAAAACGGTTTTGCCGGAGGCGCTTTCGCCCGTAATTCCTATTAAAAATGTCTTTTTCTTTTCCAGTACTACTTTTCTTGCTATATTTAATATAAGATTTTCGGAAGTTTTTAAAAACAGCGGTTGAGTGGCATGTTTATCTTCTTCCAATACTTTTTTCAAGGCATCAACTATTTGTGATATAACTTCCATATCACGTCGGCTTGAATAGTAGTCATAGCTTGTCAATTGAAAATTTTTCATACTTACCCCTTAACATATATTTTACTTTAAAGTTATTTATTTTTCTTATAATAATAAATTTTGTAACAAATTTTTTTATTTGTTAAAGTTTTAAAGAAAAATTCCGTATAAAAAAGTGTGAAGAATAAGGAGCACATGATGTATCAAGAAGAAATTTTCTCAAATGTGATGACAGAATCCGGGCAGGTAGGTTATGAAAATCTGACGCATGAAATTAGAGGTATGGAAGCGGCAATTGAACGTTTTTTTAAAATGATATTAGAAAATACAACGGCTTTATCTGAAAGAGATTTCAATGTAGATTTGTTTTAAGCCGCTGTATTCATCATAAACGGGTTTGCAAATGAATTCATAAATGGATTGAAGGTATTTGTCCCGAATTGATATGCGTTCATATTTGAACTAAGCATTGTTTCGTACATATATGTGTTGTTAGAAATTTTCTTTAATGCTGAGATACCTGATGTTGAAGAATTAGTTTTGGTTGAAACTTTTTCGTCAGGTTTTTCTTGAAGGTTTTGTCTTACTTTTTGGATGCTGTTTGCGATTTCTAAAGCATCGGCTTCGGATGCAACTTCACCGTTTTCAAGTTTTTCTTGAGCAAGTGCTGCAAGTTGAGCTTGACCTTCGGCATCGTTTTCTACTGATTGTGCGATATTTTTAGCATCTTCTTTTTTAGCTTGTTCAAGTGCATCTTCGCCAACGATACCTTTAGCGGCTTTGCCTGCAAGCCAGCTACCGAGTAATCCGCAACCGATTCCGACAATTGTACCGATTGCACCGCCAACGACCGTTCCTACGGGCCCGCCGATTGCTGTTCCGATTGTTGCACCGAGTTTTGCGCCTGCAATACCGCCGACTTTTGCACCAACTACAAATCCTGCCGTATCTGCCGCAACTTTAACGGTTGATTGTGCAAGTTGTTTTGTACCTGTGCCAAAACCGTAAGATTTATATGCTTCAATAACCGTTGGAGTTTCCATTGCTGCAGATATTACTGCCATTGTACCACCTGCTTTTACTCCTTTTGACAAAGCTCTTATGGTTTTATTTGTGCTCAAAGTGCCTTTTAAAATTTTATTTTGTAATGTTCTGATACCTGTTTTAGTTTTGATATATGATGCAGCTTTACCTAATTTTGTTGCTGATTTAATTTCGCCTGCTACTTTTGCTTCGTTGATTGCAATTTGTGCTTCGGTTTTTGCTCTTTCTACTTGACGAAGTTTTGCTGCCAATCTTTTTCCGCTTAAGCTTTCAGCTTCTTTTGAAAGCTGATTTGCTTTTTCGTATATTTCAGCTTTTTTAAGCGCATTAGCGTTTTTAATTAATTTATAATTATTTACTTGTCTTTTAGCAAATCTTGAAGTTGCAGTCAAGAAATTATCACCTGCTTTGGCTTCCAATATAGGTGCTTTTCTTGTAAGTTCTCTTTTTACAATTTCCAATTCATTTGTATTAAATTTAGGTACGTTAACCGGTTCATAATACAATTTTGAATTTTTTACGTTTTCCCAAAAATGACCTTTAAGTGCATTTCTGTTAGCTTTGTACAAGTTAGTTTGTTTTAATACTGCATGTTTTTTGTTGTACAAATCGTTAAGTGCATTTTTATAATTTCCGTAATTTTTAATAGTCCATTTCGGAGCATCCCAGACAGTTTTTTTAGCTATTTTTAATGCCGTAGGAGCAGCCATTACGCCACCCATAAAAAGCATCGTAGACTTAAGGTCTTCGCTATCATCAACTTTATTGATAGCTGCGCCTGTTACGCCTGCGCCCAAAACATATAAATCTCTATTTGATACTCCATCTATTGACATTTTAATCCCCGTTTTTTTCCCTGTATTTATATAAAGTATTTTACTAATAAAAAATTGCCTTTTTTGTTAAGAAATGTAAAGCCCCAAATTATTGGGGCTGAGTTTGTTGTCTAAGACTGTCAAAATAGGGTTTTGCCATTATGTCATCGTTGAAAGTTGAATTATTCATTAATTGTTGCATCATCATAAATTGTTGTTGAGCCGCAAACGGGTTGGTACTTTGCTGCATTTGTTCTTGCTGTTGTTTTTCCTTTTCCTGCAGTTTTTGTTGTTCTTCGGCTTTTCGTTCGCTGTAGCTTTTGCCGGCAACAAGTCCTGTTAAAGAGTAACCAATGATACCGCCGACTAATGAGCCTAATATCGGTATTGGTATTAATGCTTGCCCGATTGCTGCGCCAAGAGAAGATCCGCCAAGTTTTGCCGCAGCTTTTATAACTTCAGCACCGCCTTGTACAACCCCTTCATTAAAAGTTGCCTTTATAATGTTTGGTAATTCAAACAGCGCCAATAACGCCGCGCCCAAAACCATACTTTTGCCTTTGAAACCTTTTTTAAAGGCGCCTTTCAATTGCATTAAGAATTTATTACCTTTTTTTGCAGAGATAATCCCGCCTTGTGTCCAGCCTTTTTTGAAATCTTTTGGAATATTTTTCAAAGAATTTAGTATAGTTTTCCAGGTTGAGCCATTTTTGGAAACTTCGGCCGCTTTATATGCTTCGAGATTTTTCCCTGCTGTCTTTGTAGATTGCCAAACATCAGTGTAAAATTTCGACTTAAATATATTACGTGTTGTCATGCCGGCTTTGAATGTATCATCCAATACTTTTTGTCCGCCGCCTGCAAGAGTTACACCTAATACATTATATGCTCTTTTACCGTAGCCGTAAGTTTTTAAAATTACGTTACCTATTCCACCCATAATTACCTAACCTTACTTTTATAAAGTTTTTATCTCAGCAAAAATTGCTTAACTTTGAAATTTATGCTTAACATTTGTTAACAATCAATGCAAATTTACGTGCTATAATTAGGGTTATGAGAACGATTACACTTATTAATGGCGATGGAATAGGACCTGAGATTTCGGCGTCTGTTATGAAAATTATAAAAGCATCGGGGCTTGAAATTGATTGGGATATACAAACTGCCGGGGCTGATGTTATAAAGTCAGAGGGTACTCCGCTGCCTGAAAGGGTTATACAATCTGTCAGAAAAAATAAAATTGCTTTAAAAGCACCTGTGACGACTCCGATTGGAAAGGGCTTTCGCTCGGTCAATGTGCAATTGAGAAAAGCGCTTGATTTGTACGCAAATGTCAGACCTTGCAAAAATCTTCCGAATATAAAAACCCGGTTCAGTGATGTGGATTTGGTTGTTGTGAGAGAAAATACGGAGGATTTATATGCGGGTGTTGAAGAAATGGTTGATGAAAACACCGCGCATAGTATTAAAATTATAACAAGGTCGGCGTCAGAGCGGATTTGTAAATTTGCGTTTGAATACGCTTTAAATAACGGCAGAGGTGAAGTCTGTGCTGTTTCAAAGGCAAATATAATGAAGTTATCGGACGGTTTATTTTTGGAATCGTTCAGAGATGTCGCAAAAAATTATCCGCAAATCAAAACGAAAGAAATTTTGGTAGATAATCTTTGTATGCAGCTTGTGCAAGACCCGACGAAATTCGATGTTTTGGTTTTGCCCAATTTGTATGGCGATATTGTGTCTGATTTGACAGCGGGATTAATCGGTGGGCTTGGGGTGGCTCAAGGTGCAAATATCGGTGAAGATTGTGCAGTATTTGAGCCGGTTCATGGCTCTGCTCCGGATATTAAAGGTCAAAATAAGGCAAATCCGACGGCACTTTTGCTTTGCGCAGTTGAGATGCTCAAATTCATCGGTGAAAATAGTTACGCTCAAAAAATTGAAAACGCGCTCTTTAAAACGCTATCAAATAATATAAAAACCGCAGATTTAGGCGGATTGGCGTCAACGGATGAATTTACCGATGCCGTAATTTCAAATTTATAATAACCCTAAATCTCTCAAAAATTTTTGATTATCCGCAAGATTTTCAAGCTTTTCATCAACGAACGGGTCAACGACACCTTCGTCAAAAAGTTTGTTTACCATATCATTGTGTGTTGTATTTTCGGGGTTTGAAAGCACCAGCTTTGAAAAATTTTTAATATCTGTCTGCTTTTCGTAAAGCTCAAGCGCTTGTTTTGAAATTTTTTTCAAAAACACATTTTTAGGCGTTAAAAACTCTTGCGCAAAAGGTATTGAAGCTTTTGTGTTTTTTTGATTTTGCATTTTCAGTTGTTGCGCAAGTTTCTTAAACATATCCTTAATTTTACATTATCAACATTTTTTTGTAAATGTCTATCAACCTTTAGATTGAAATTTTGGTAATTTAATCTTGATTATAACTTATATTTTAATTAAAATAACTTTTGTAGAAAGAGGTAAAAATGTTAGATATCAAGTTAATCAGAGAAAATCCGGACAAAGTTAACGAGCTTTTAAAACGCAGAAATCCGGATTTATCAATAGATGAAGTTATTGAAATTGATGTTGAAAGGCGAAAAATTCAATCTCAAGCCGATGAATTACGTGCCAAGAGAAAAACAGAATCACAAAAGATTGGTGAACTGAAGAAAAAAGGTGAAAATACCGATTTAATTCAGGAAGAAGTACGTAAAATCGGAGATGAGATAAAAGTTTTAGAGGATAGACAATCTGAGCTTGATGAAAAACAAAAAGACATATTGCTTCACATCCCAAATATTCCCGATGAAACAACACCTATTGGCTTATCGGAAGATGATAATGTTGAGGTTTACAAGTGGGGCGAGCCGAGGGAATTTGATTTTGAATTTAAGGCACATTGGGATTTGTGCGAAGAAAAAAATCTTGTTGATTTTGAACGTGGTGTCAAACTTTCACAAAGCCGCTTTACGCTCTACAGAGGCAAAGGTGCAAAGCTTGAGCGTGCAATTATAAACTTTTTCCTTGATTATCACTGTGACGAACAGGGTTATGAAGAAGTGCTGCCTCCATTTATGGCAAATGCGGCGACAATGACCGGAACGGGACAGCTTCCGAAATTTGCCGAAGACATGTACAAATGCGTTGACGAGGATTTGTATTTGATTCCGACGGCTGAAGTTCCTGTTACAAACATTTATGCGGGTGAAATTTTATCCCAAGATGACCTGCCGAAATACTTTGCGGCATATACGCCTTGTTTCAGACGTGAGGCGGGTTCTGCGGGTAAAGACACAAGAGGTTTGATTAGAGTTCACCAATTTAACAAAGTCGAATTGGTAAAACTTTGTACACCCGAAACAAGTAAAGAGGAACACGAAAAGTTAACTGAGGATGCGGAAAAAATGTTGCAACTATTGGAACTTCCGTACCGTCGAGAGGCTTTGTCGACGGGTGACATAGGTTTCAGCGCAAACAAGTGTTGGGATTTGGAAGTTTGGATGCCGTCTTACGGCACTTATAAAGAAATTTCAAGCTGTTCAAATTACGGTGATTATCAGGCAAGACGTGCTAATATAAGATACCGTGATAAGGAAACGGGCAAAACAAGATTTGTACACACGATAAACGGTTCGGGGCTTGCAGTCGGTAGAACCTTTGCGGCGATTGTCGAAAACTTCCAGCAAGCTGACGGCACAATCGTTATTCCTGAGGTTTTAAGAAAATATACAGGTTTTGACAAAATATAAAAAAAGAGCCTTTCAAAGGCTCTTTTTAAATAACATTTTTCTTGGAATCTTTCGGGTCCATTTTATGTTAACTAATCGTTAATAACGTCCTTTAATTTTTGCGTATAAATATCTTTCAACTTTAAAAAGCCAAATGATGTGCTGCGGTTTGAATCGTCACCATATTTAACCATATAACGAATTTCTTCTGATACATTTCTGAGAAAATCACATATATCTTCTTTTGCAGAATCAAAAGTAAAACGTTTA
>CANQML010000023.1 GCA_947624935.1 Candidatus Gastranaerophilales bacterium | reverse complement strand
TCCTTTGAAATAGTTACCTCTGGCAATAAGTTCCGGAATCCCCTGATAAAATACAAATCTCCCAAAAGATGGGGATGTGTAAGGTTTTTGAGGACAATTACAATTCATTGTTACTTTCATAATTTTTCTCCTTTTTCATAAATTATTTTACATATACTTTATTAGAAATTCATCTTATTTGCAATTTCTTCTTTTTTTAATATTCGGGCTTCTTCTTTATCTGCAACCTTCGCTAATTTTTTAATAAATTTAACAGGGCTGCAATTAAATAACCTGCTGAAGAAATTTTCAGAATAGTATTTATAAAAATCATTGAGTGCGTCCGGGGTTCGCAAATAGGCATTAGCGCGCAGTTTACCCGTGTCGTCGTCAGCAAAAAGTCTTATGTCAATTTTAGAGTTTTCTTTTTGCTTTTTAAATATGTCGTTTAATTTTTCAATATCCTTTAAAGATTTTACTCTGGAATTGATTACACGTCTAACATTATTATCGCCTAAGTGTATTGCCATACCGAATTGAGGTTTCGGGCAGTTGCAATTTAAGTTTGTATTCATATTATTTTCCCTTTCTTTTGGAATAAAACCGGTGAAATTTTTTTTTTGCTACATTGCGTAACAAAATTTTACATGCCTGTATTTTTAAGGCATAATAGAATTATGTATACATTTCCATTTGAGTTGGACGAATTTCAAAAAGAGGCTTGCGAGTTCATAAACAGCGGCAAAAGCGTTGTTGTGTGTGCGCCGACGGGCGCCGGCAAAACCGTCATAGCGCAGCATGCCATTCATCGTGCATTGGCGGAAAATAAAAGGATTTTTTACACAACACCTTTAAAAGCACTGTCAAACCAGAAATTTTACGATTTTGGCGAAAAATACGGCACCGATAAAGTCGGGCTTTTGACAGGCGACACGTCGATTAACAGAAACGCACAAATCGTTGTTATGACAACGGAAGTTTTCAGAAATATGCTCTACGGCACAAATTTCGGTGCTGTTGCGGACAATTTAAAAGATGTTAAGTACGTTGTGCTGGATGAAGTTCACTATATGAACGACGAACAGCGGGGAACTGTTTGGGAGGAAAGTATAATTTATTGTCCGACAAATGTTCAGATTATTGCGCTTTCCGCAACCGTTGCAAATGCCGATGAGCTTACAAATTGGATTAATACGGTGCATTCAAAAACCGAGCTTGTAAATACGGATTTTCGTCCCGTTCCATTGAGGTTTTACTATTTTGACAGCTCGCAGCCAAACAGGCTTTTGCCGTTATTAACCCCGAGCGGTCAGCTTAATTCCAAAATAAAACCCGAAAAACACCAGTGGGGCAGACACGGCAAAAATAAGCAAAAATCCCCTGTAAAAGATGTCATTAGAAATTTGGCAAGCCAAGATATGCTGCCTGCAATATATTTTACATTTTCGCGTAAAAAATGCGACGAGCAAATGGAAAAATGCGCTTATATGGAGCTTGTAACACCTGCCGAGCAGGCGCAAATCAGACAGTTTATTGATGAATACATAGCAGAAAACCCGCACCTTTATGCCAATAAGCATATCGAATACTTATTGCAGGGCGTTGCATCGCACCATGCCGGACTTTTACCCGCATGGAAAAATCTTGTCGAAAAACTTTTCCAAAAAGGCTTGATAAAGGTCGTTTTTGCAACCGAAACACTTGCGGCGGGAATTAATATGCCTGCACGCTCAACCGTTATCAGCTCGACCAGCAAACGCACCGACAGCGGTCACAGAATGCTTACGGCAAGCGAGTTTTTGCAAATGTCGGGACGTGCCGGAAGGCGCGGCATGGATGAAGTGGGTTACGTGACAATTGTCGGAACTCCGTTCCAAACACCCGAAGAAGTCGCAGAGCTTGTTTTGAGCGACGCAAACCCGTTAGAAAGCAGGTTCTCGCCAAGTTATTCCATGGTCTTGAATTTGCTTCAAAGGTTTAGTTTGGATGAGGCAAAAGAGCTTATTTTAAAAAGTTTTGGCTACTTTTCTGCGGGTTCAAGAATGACGCCTTTATTGAAACAGTTTGAAATTAACGAGCGCGAGCGAAGCGAGCGCGAATTTATCTGTCCGCATAAATTAACGGACGATGAGTTTTTAAAATACGATAAACTTCGCCACCTGTACGTTCAAAACAGACAGACTTACAAAAAGATTTGTAAACAGGAGCAGGCAAAGCACAGACCGCTTTCGGCAGAAGTTATTGCGTTTAGAAATTCCAACAAAGAAATGCTTGAAAGGCTCCACGCTTACCCTTGCGATAACTGTAATCGTTACAAAAAACATTCAAAAAATATTGAGGTTTTGGGAAGAATTGATGCCCGTCAAGCTAAACTTGAACGCGAAATGGAACGCCAGCGTGATATCTATTGGAATAAATTCTTGTCACACAGAAGCGTGTTGATTGATTTGGGGTATTTAAAAGACGATTACCCGACGCTAATCGGCAAAACCACATCTCAAATCCGCTCAGAAAACGAACTTTTTATTGCGGAAATTATCTTTTCAAATGTATTGGACGGCTTGACGCCCTCTCAACTTGCGGCGGTCATTTGTGCGGTTACGACAGAAGATTTGAGGATTGATTTGCCGTTTATTCCGTATTCAAAGGAGGTTAGAAAAACCTTAAACGAAATACGAAACGTTAGACGCAAGGTCGAAAAATTCCAAAAACGGTATGATGTTGAAGCGCCGTGTTTTATAAACCCGTATTTCAGCTCGCTTATTGAGCTTTGGGTAGAAGGTTCGGATTGGGAAAACATAACTGAACAAATTGACATGGGCGAAGGCGATATTGTGAGGGCGTTTAAACGCACGGTTGATGTGTTAAGGCAATTTACGACAATTGATAACGTGCCTGAAAGTCTTGTGTTTACGGCAAGAGAGGCAATTGACAAAATCCTGCGCGAGCCTGTTGATGCGGATTAGGCATATATTCAATAAATTGCATCCTACGTACTTGACAAGTGATGAGAAAATATATATAATGTACGTATGGAAAACGGAATGCTTGAAACACAGAGTATAAGAGAGATTGAGGTGGCTACCCCCCCCCCCCAGTACTCATAGAGTGAGTTTCGGCGAATTGATGTGTTTGAAACACCTGCAACGACTGTGTTGGAGGCGGAATTGGTGTGCGAAAAAGCCGTTGTCTTGCTCGCTTGCATTCAAAGTGAATAAGCGAATAAGCCAATAAGCGAATAAGCACGTTAATAAAATATAAAAAATGAAAGGACAAAAATTATGGCAAAAGAATTAGTAAAAGAAAAAGTAGCAAAACAAAACGGTAGTCGTGACGCAGTCCCCACCCCGCCGAATCGCCCTTTGTGCGGGCGGGGAAGTGGTTGTGTGAGCGAAGCGAGCTACAACCACAGGGGCGGGGTCAATGTCAGCATTGACGGTCAAAACCCCTCACCCCAGCCCTCTCCCGCAAGGGGCGAGGGGGCATGTCACAATAACTGTGACATACAACAGAGCCAGCTTAATGTAAAGAGCTTATTCGCTTATTTGCCTATTCGCTTATTCACTTTAAAACATGCCGCTTTCACTTTGGCAGAGATACTCGTCACGTTAGGCGTCATCGGCATTGTTGCCGCCATGACAATTCCGAATCTTATAAATAATTATCAAGAAAAAGTCACCGTTACAAAGGTCAAAAAGATGTATTCAACACTTAATCAAGCCGTCAAGCTCGCCGAAGTTGATAACGGACCTGTAATCACGTGGGATTTGCCGAAAAACGTAAACGGCGGCAGCCAAAAATTGTACGAATATTTAAAACCATATTTAAAGGTAGCAAAGGAATGCGTTGAAGATAACTCGGCAAATTGCCTTGACACAAGTTTAAAATATTATTACTTAAACGGGAGTGCGTGGACTATTTTCTATGGTGATGGAGGTTATGTAAGAATTATTCTTGCAGACGGCTCCCTAATTTGGTTAAGATCGATTATTATTTCAGATTGGTGCAACGAACTTGACTCGGGAACACTAACTTGCGGTATGTTTTGGTATGATGTCAACGGAAAAGACAGTCCTAACAGAATGGGAAAAGATATTTTTTCGTTTTTTTTAACTCCCAAAGGAATTATTCCTCATACTCATGATGATTGTTATTTAAATGATATAGGGTGGGGTTGCGCTAAGTGGATACTTGAAAACGACAACATGGATTATCCGGCTACAAAACCAACTGAAAACTAAATAAAATGAGCATTTACGCGTTCTGTTATAGCGCCGACAGGGTGATAGTAAGGCGATACGGTCATTACTTTTGCCGCAATATCCGGATAATAATATATAAACTTCAACTCGCTTGTCGTCAAGGGCTGTTGGGTGTGGACATTTGCGTATCTGACAAGTTCCAAGATATTTCTTGCCTCATGTTCATCCTTAAACTCAATCTCTAAATTGTTATAAACGTTTCTAAACCCTTTAATCCCGCCGTATTCGCCGGTTGTTATCATTCTTCCCGTTTCGATTATCTCAGGTTCGCCTCTGCCAAGCTCCTCAAAATCATATAACTCATAGTTTCTGCGGTCTTTTAATGCACCGTCTGCATGTATTCCCGATTCGTGCGCAAATGCGTTATCGCCGACAGCAGGCTGGTTTTTCGGTATAGGTACACCAAATGCGTAAGCCGTATATTTTGCAAGCTGCCATGCCTTGCTTAAATCAATATTGTCGTCAATCTTATATTTGCCCTTAAATCCCGCGGATTTTAAAACCGCAAGCAAGCATGATACCAAATCGGCATTTCCCGCTCTTTCGCCCATTCCGTTGATTGCGGTATTTATATAAGCATCCACTCCGGCATCAATTGCCGCTTTTGCACCCATAACCGAACACCCTACTGCCATTCCAAGGTCGTTATGGAAATGCAGTTCAATCGGCATTTGTGTATCATGTGCTATTTTGTAAATTCTTTCATAAGTCGTTTGCGGGTCCTCAAACCCCAAAGTGTCACAATATCTGAAACGGTGTGCGCCGCACTTTTTAGCCTCGTTTGCATACTTAATCAAAAATTCAATGTCACTTCTGGAGGCATCTTCTGCGTTAACTCCGATTATCTTTGCGCCTTTTGACACCGCGCATTCAACGGCTTCGCAGGTCATTTTCAATATGTCGTCAAGCGTTTTTTTGCCTTGATATTTACCGTTTGTCATCTGCTCGGATGTCGATTGTGAAAGGTTTACATATTTTAATTTTGGTACATTGTTAAAAGAGTCCTCAACATCCGAACTTACCGCTCGCATCCAGCCTGAAAGCTTTGTCGTTTTTATCGCACCGCGCTCCACAAGCTCCAAATTTCCGTTTAAATAATTTATCTCATGCTTGGTTGTCGGAAACCCAAATTCCGATTGCGTTATGCCCATTTCATCAAGCATTAAATTAATCATTGTTTTTTGTAACTTTGCAAGTCCTAACCTTGAAGTCTGCACTCCGTCTCTGTTTGTTACGTCCGTAAAATGTATCTTACACATATTAACCTTTCTGTTTGTTATTATACCTTAAAAAACTTGCATTTTCCATTATTGTTATTTAAAATGTTAATATGGATAGGCTTTTGGAAAAGAAAATCAATAAGCAAATAAAAACGGGTAACGTTAAATCCGCAATCGAGCTTTGTCAACTCGGACTTCAAAACGATCCGACCAACGCCGATTTGCATATAAGGCTTGGGGATTTGTTTCTTGCATGGCATTTGGATATTTATAACTCCTCAAGATACATTGATGAGGCTATAACAGAATATCAAAGGGCTTTGGAAACTTATATTGATTCTGCCGAAATTTATTTCAAAATCGGTCAGGCTCAATATTACAAAGGTGATTTGGATAAAGCGATAAACTATTTTGACATGGCAATTTCAAAAGATCCTAAATTTGCAAAAGCTTATTATTTTTTGGCAGAAACTTATACAAAAAAAGCAAGATTTCACGAGGCTATTTTAAACGCAAAAATGGCGATAAAGTACAAACCATTCGGAAATTCTTGTGCGCATTTTCTTTTGTATGAATTGTACAGAGTTTCTTCGTTCAAATGTTTTAAAACTTCGTTAAAAGCTGCTTTTGAGTTGTTTTTATCACTGCTTTTGCTGCCTTTTGACGGTTTGGCTTTAAAAAATGTAGCAAAAAATCTTTCTAATCTTAAATTCTTTCCTACGCTTTTAAAAGGTTTTTATATGGTTCAGACTAAAGGACTTGCGCAGGCTTTGGAAATATATGAAAATGCCGTTGAGAAAGCGCCCGGGTTTGTGCCGTTATATTGCCTTTTAGGTGATATTTACAGAACAATCGGGCAGTTTGACAGCGCAATTACCGAGTACAAAATGGCAATTTGGCTTGACAGCTTGAATATCCCCGCTTATCGTCATTTATGTCAGGCTTATGAAGAAATCGGCGACTTTGACAGTGCTATTGAAATATATGAAAAATTGATTCAAATCATGCCAAATATCGCAGAATTTCACTCAAATTTGGCAAATATTTTGTACGTAAAAGGCGACATTGATGCTGCTGTTTCGCATTTTCAAGCGGCGGTTACGTTGAATCCTAACAAGCAGTGGACAAGCGTTATTAATCAAACTTTAGGGTTTGTTTTTCAAGAATCAAAATCGGATTTGAATGCGGCAATCAGCTCTTATCAAAGTGCTTACCTTTTAACGCCCGAAGATATTGACATCTACATAAACCTTGGAAGTGCGTTTTATGATAAAGAAGATTACAACAACGCTCTTGCTATCTACTGTAACGCGCTTGATTTAGACCCCGAAAATGCCAAAATCCATTGTAATTTAGGCTTTTTATACTGGGGTAAAGGCGATATTGATGAGGCGATTAAAGAATACGAGCTTGCAATAAAATATGATGAAACCTACGATATTGCATATAACAACCTCGGGGTTATTTATTTAGACGATTTGGGCAGGGTGCAAAAGGCGATGGAATTATTTAAAAAATCGGTTGAATGTAATCCGAATTATGCGCTTGCGCACTTTAACCTCGCGCGCTGTATCTCTTTGACTGGTGATAAGATTGAGGCGGCAAAACTTTACCAGATTGCACAGGACATAAATAAAGTCACCGGTGAAATTGACCCGCAGGATATAGTTGAAAAAATTAACGATTTATTTAGTTAATTCAAAGCTCGTTTTAATTACGCCCTCAAGAACTTCTTTGTCGGCGGAATTTACATCAACCGTAATCCAATGTGCTTTGTTCATGTGCCATGCCGGAGTAATATAGGGGTATTCATCCCTTAATATGGCACTTTCCCACGGCTCGCATTTAAGATTGATACACAATTTCCCGTCAAGTTCAAAGATTAAGCCGAACCACTTATTATTGCTTTTGTGCCGCATAACCGCCATGTCAGGATAATCCTTAAACGGATAAGTTTCGGCTGCATCTTTTGATATCATACATTTTTTAATGAGTTCATTTTTGTTCAAGTGCCACCTCTATCGGTAAGGTAAAGCCGAAAGTTGAACCTTCATTGAGAACGGAGTCTACAAAGACTTTTCCGCCATGGTGTTTTTCTATTGTGGTTTTTACCAGATGAAGCCCCAGTCCCGTTCCTTTTATGGTGTGTGTGTTGTTTTCAACCCGATAAAACCTGTCAAAAATTTTCTTTTGATGTTCGGGCGCTATTCCGCAACCTTCGTCTTTTACGGTCACGACAGCATTATCGTTTTCTTTAAAGATTTTTACATAAATTCTTTTGCCGTCGGGTGAATATTTAATCGCATTTGATAATAAATTGCGAACGGCTCTTTCTATACTGTCATAGTTAAACAAAAATTCGGGGATGTCACCGTCTTTTGAAACTTCCAGCGTAATATTTTTGCCTTCTGCCAGTATTTGAATTTGATTGACGCAGTTTTCAACAAGTCGAACGATATCATTATATGTCTTTTCAAGCTCTACATTTGAATCTAATCTTGAAAAGTCTAAAATATCGTTAACCATTGTGTTAAGTCTTATAATTTCGTTGTTAATCGTTCCGATAAATTCTTTTTGGGTTTCCCAGTCAAATTCGTTACCCATAGTGTAGAGCGTGTCGATGTAACTTCTCAAAACTGTGACGGGCGTTCTAAGTTCGTGCGAAACATTTGAAATAAACTGTGAACGCATTAAATCCATCTCTGTTTCTTTTGTTACATCAATCAAAACGATTATGTAACCGACATATTCGCCGCTTCTTGTGTGCATCGGAGAAATTATGGATTTGATTATGCGTTTGTCAACATTTATGTTAAACGTTACAAATTTATTTTCGTCTGACTTAAATTCCTCGATTTTATCTTTAAAACAGTAATTGCCTTCGGTATCAATGTAATTTTGAATGGAGGTATTTAGCATCTGTTCTTCTGTTACTTCCAAAAGCGTTTGAGCATGGTTATTTACAAGAACAACAGTATCGTTGTTGTCGCATACAACAACGCCGTTTGCTATACTCATCAAAACCGCTTCCAATTTGTTGCGTTCAAGCGTCAATTGCTCAATGTTTTGTTCTTCGTACAAATGAAGTCTTGCCGACATATCATTGAACGAATTGAAAAGCTCTTGAACTTCATTACTTACATTTTCCCCTTCTATTTTGTAGCCGAAATTTCCCGATGAAATTTTATGAACACCGTCGTGCAAAATCCTCAATTCTCTTGTTATCAGGTACGTATTTATAAGTATAACAAAAGCAAAGACAAGCCATGCGACCGCAAATACAAAAAGCAAGGATGCTCTTGTGGTTGAAGATATTTGGCTTATGATATTTCCGGAAAGCCCGACGGTAACAGAGCCTACCGGAGTGTTTCCGTAAGAGGGCGAGCTTACCGTAATATTGGGTCGCTTGTCACTTTTGTGCAAATCGTTTTTCCCCGAATAGATTATATTTCCTTCTTTATCGGTAAATTCTATGAAAACTATGTCGTTGTGGCTTTTTAGTATAGAATCCGTGTGAGATTTTAGGGTATTGTAGATGTCGGCTTTTGAAAGTCCTTTGGTTATCTCGCTGCTTTCAATCGCAAGCGTTTTTGAGATAACCTGTCCGAAATTTTGATAGCCTTCATTTAATTTTTTCTGTATGTTAAGTACGGAAAAAATTGCGATTGCCATTATTAAAATCGTGCTTAAAATCAATCCGAATATTATTAGTCTGTTTTGTGTTGTTAAACTGACTTTATTCATACAAAAATTATACCACTTATTAGCCGCGTGAGCAAATTGTTCTTGCTGCGTGAACACCTGATGCCGAGGCTTGGATTAATCCTCTTGTCACACCTGCGCCGTCACCGATTGCAAACAGATTTTTGACGCCTTCCGTTTCAAGCTCGTTTGTGAGTTTTACTCTTGCCGAATAGAATTTAACTTCAATTCCATATAAAAGTGTGTATCTTGATGCGGTTCCGGGTGCGATTTTATCCAGTGCATAGAGCATCTCAATTATGCTTGTCATCTGCCTGTAAGGAATTACCAAGCTTAAATCACCGGGCGTTGCACACGATAGCGTCGGTTTTATTATGCTTGAATTAATCCTTTTTGGCGTTGAACGTCTGCCGTCAAGTAAATCGCCAAATCTTTGTACCAAAATTCCGCCCGCCAGCATATTTGCAAGGCTTGCAATGTGCTGACCGTATTGAATAGGTTCTTTAAACGGTTCCGTAAATTTTTTGCTGACTAATAGCGCAAAGTTTGTGTTATTGGTCGTTTTTTCAGCGTAGCTGTGACCGTTTACGGTTGCTATTCCGTTGTAATTTTCCTGAACGACTTCGCCGTTTGGGTTCATACAAAATGTTCTGACTTCATCACCAAATGTTGGCGAGTAGTAAACCAGTTTTGATTCATAAAGTTTTGATGTCAAAGGCTCAAACACAGGCGCCGGAAGTTCTACCCTCACACCGACATCAACGGCATTATTTACCATACCGATTTTGTGGTCTGCAAATTCTTTTGTAAGCCAGTCTGCGCCTTCCCTGCCCGGCGCAATAATCGTATATTGTGCCTGCAGCGTTTCACCGTTATCCAGTACAATTCCCTTCACCTGCTCACACTCAACAATTAAGCTTTTGGCAGATACATTATTTAAAATCGTTATGCGTTCGCTCAAGTAATCCTGCATGCTTTTTAAAACATCCAAGCTTCTTTCGGTGCCCAAATGTCTTACGGGTGAATGCACAAGTTTTAATTCCGCAAGCGCAGCCTGTCTTTCGATTTCCCGAAATGTTTTCATATCGGTTCCGAAAACTTCATCCGTTGCACCAAAATCAAGATAGAGTTTGTCTGCATAATGTATTAATTCTTCGGATTTTTCCCTTGACATGTAATCAACCAAATGTCCGCCGACATCGGGTGTCAATGTTAATTTCCCGTCAGAAAATGCGCCTGCTCCGCCCCAGCCGCATAAAAGCCCGCATCGTTTGCAGTTTACGCACTTTGGACTTCCTTCTCTTAAAGGACATTTTCTGTTTTCAATCTTTTGTCCTTTTTCAATTAATACTACTTTCCAATCAGGCTTTAGTTTTGTAATCTCTAATGCCGCAAATATTCCGGCTGGCCCTGCTCCTATTATCGCTACGTTGTACATTATACCTCCAACCCAATATAACTTAAATACGATTTTTTTTAAACGATTTGTGAAGTTTTTGTTAATTTTCGCTGAAACCTAAATCTGTCATTTTGACTTTAATCTTTTCTTTTCCTTTGCGTTTTATAGGTTGTGCGCTCACAAAAACATCTATTGCCATGGGCTGCCCCTGTGCACTTTTTAGTCTTCTGGTCGGATTATGTATAATTGAACTTATATATCTCCAATAAGAATTTTTTATTGATGTCAGCTCGTATGAATTTTTGTATCCCATTTTGTTACATTTTTGCATCTCAATGCCAATTTGCCTTCCAAGATTTGACAAGTTATCGGATTCTGTTCCTGTTGTAACGTATCCTTTCCCTTTTTCATCAAATATGATTTTAAAATAATCGGACGGTGTTTCGTGTATTATTTCACCATTTTGTTTTACCGCATTTAAACAATACCCTCGCCATGCAAGATTGGCACTATATTCAGAGTCCATTTCGGATAAATCTTTTATAAAATCCTCGTATTGCGGTTTGTCTTTTACAGGGCCTGCAAGTACCTTTACAACTTCTTTACAGCCTTGCTGAATGTGCTTTTTGTCAGTTGATGGCTGTCCGTCTATATATACGTTAACCGGAATTACACTTGTAAAGCTTACTTGCATGACCAGACTCCTTTAGCGTATTAAAAACATCTCAAAATTAAATTTGCTATTGATGTTAAAAATCTTTACAATTTATTTGTGTTTTATTTTATGTTCAATAATCCCCGACAATTCAACTATTTCCGGCGAAGTCTGTATTTGCATTGCAAGATTTGCATAAGTCTGCGCCTGATCATATTTTTTGAGATTGTAATATATTGATGCAAAATTATAGAAAATAATATATTTTTCGTAGCTTGATGATGCAAGGTTTAGCGCAATTTTGAGATTTTCAATCGCTTTATCATAAATTTGTGCCGTTGCATATTCGCTTGCAAGATTGATGTATCCCGCACTTATATTCGGGTTGCTTTTTATGTAATCTTGCGCTTCTTCAATTTTTTGTGACATTATTTTTTCTCGTGTACCAAGTAGTATGGGCGCATAAATTTTGGCAGGCTCCGATTTATTTGTTATGTCGGGTTTTATCATATATAAAAGCTTTATGGTGTTAACGTCGCTTCCGCTCAAGTAGTGAAAATCATCTCTGTAGCGGGTGAAAATACTTTTTTCTTTGTTTTGCATATACATCAAATCGCTTGTACTGTAGCTGTGCCCCATAATCCCGAGAGCATGTCCCAATTCGTGCAAAACGGTATTATAAATTTCTTTGTCGGATAAATATTCGCCTTTGGGATTTTTGTCATAAACAGTTATTGTCATGTTTTTTAAATGTTTGCCTTGTATCTTTGGGGTGGTAAATGCTGCCACATATTTGCAAATATTTTGTTTGCAAACATCTTTTGGAAGATTTTTAAATTCTATAGTGATTTGCGCATTATCATTTTTGACAAAACTTATAAAATCAACCGAATGCGACCATTGGCTTAATGCACGGGTTACGGCGGATTCATAATAATCGGGCAGGTCATTTGGAATCACGGTTTTAACTTTGAGCGGGAATGAGCTTTTTGCCCAGCGGATAACTTGATTGTCGGAGGGGACTTGCTCTATGTAGTTATCACCTATGTTTTCGTTAATATTTCCGCGCCATTGGCTCAATTTTTGCGATGCAAGTATTCTTGCACCGTCGTCAATTTTGCCGTTTGCAATTGCAAATAATTTTTTTTGATTTTCAAATTCTGGTTCAAGCTGCGTAAGGCTTGCCGTGTAATAATACCTGTAATCGGTATTTTGAGGATTAAAGAAAAGTGATTTTGAAAAACTTTTTGCCGCTTTTTGAAAATCTTCTTTTTTATAAAAATTCATCCCTATTGTATAGTGAATGTGCGGCATCATTTTAAATGCCAAAATTATGACAATGCCAAGCGCAATAATAAAAATTTTATAATTCAATCCCTTTATCCAAAAGTTTTGCAAGTGCTTTTGTATCTCCTTTGAGTTTAAAATATTCTGCAAATTTCGGCGTTGTTTTCAGGTTAAAACTTCTGCCGTTTTTGTCTTTGGTTTTTGAAATCAAACCTTTATCAATCAGCTCTTGAACATGCTCATAAGCTGTTGAACCACGTAAATCTTTCAATAGGGTTTGTCTTATAGGTTCTTTTAAAGCTATAACGGACAGCGTTCTCAAAACTGCCGGTTTTAATTCAACGGGGCAAAGCTTTTCGACTATGTCCATGTGTTCTTCTTTTACCTGTAAAATATACCCGTTTTCATCGTCAATTTCCAAAGCACCTTCACGTGAAGAATAATCCATGATTAACTCCAACAAAGCTTCTTCGACCGTTTCGGTGTCGGTTTCAAGAATTTCGCCTATTTCTTTTGCGCTCAGCGCTTTTGCCGTCGTAAAAAGTACGGCTTCAATTCGTGACTTCAGCCGTTCCATTTTCACCTCTTACTACATATAAATTTGAATAAAATTCATCTTGTTTTAAGTCATAATTTGTGTCTGCCGTCAAAAAAAGTAATGCTATATATGCACTTACTCTGTCCATACCAAGCAGCGTTAATTCGTTCAATTCGATTTTTTCTTCATGCTCAAAAATTTGCGTAAGGTTTTCTTTCAATTTCAGAACGCAATCTTCAATGTATTCTTCATGCGCAAGATTAATAATATCATCGGGCGTAAGTCTTGAATATGAGCTGACACGACGTTTTGCACGTTCGTGCGCCTGCATTAGAGATTGTTTTTTCTCAAGTTTTTCATAAAATTCCAACTGTCTGATTAAATCACGCAGTGTTACAACACGATTTCTGTTTAACCTTACGCTTGTTCTTCTTTGCAAAACATCATCTATTGACACAACGTTACTTGACGGGGTAAATTCATCTTCGTCAGCATATTCTGCGACAAAACCGTCATCATCGAATTGCAATCCTTCATCAGGTTCACCGACTTGAAGAATATCATTGCCCTCCAAAATATTGGATTTAAGCTTCAAAAGTACAGCCGCAAAAAGAAATGTTCTTCCCGTAAGTCTTAAATTTTGGGATTTCATTTCGCAGATATGCGCCAGGTATTTATCCGTAACGTCAATGATATCGACATTCCATGGGTCAATTTTTCCTGCTCTTGCCATTGAAACAAGAATGCCGATTCCTTCATCTACGGGTAAATTTTCTAACGCCTCATTCATCATCTCTTATTTTAATTCCTGTAACTCTTGTAATACCTTTTTCTTTTTGTGTAACACCTATTGTCCTATTAGCTGATTCTATCATAGGTTTTCTGTGACTTACTACTATAAATTGCGTATCTTTTGATTGCTTCTGCACCATGTGGGCGATACGTTCAACGTTCATAGTGTCAAGATTTGCATCAACTTCATCAAACGCATAGAAAGGTGCCGGCATATACCTTTGGATAGCAAATACAAACGCAAGCGCCGTCAAAGACTTTTCGCCTCCGGACATACTTTCTAACCTTTGCAGCTTTTTATCTCTGGGTTGTGCTTCAATTGTCATGCCGCCCGATAGCGGATCGTCGGGAAATTCCAACTTTAATTCGCCCTCGCCCTCTGATAGCTGGTGAAATACTTCCTTAAAATTAGCATTTATGTTGTTGTAAGTTTTCATAAATGTTTCTTTTTTAAGCTGTTCATAGCCTTGCATTCTGTCAAGAATTTCTTTTCTTTCTTTGGAAAGCGTTTCAATTTGAAGTTTCAATTCTTCTTGTCGTGCGACAACTTCTTCATAAGCCGCCAAGGCTTTCATGTTTACATCGCCGAGTTCTTCCATTCTGCGTTGCAGCCTTTGGATTTTGGATGTAATTTCTTCTATCGAAATCGTAACAGGTTCAAGCTTATTTATTTCAACGCCGGAATTTTCAAGTTCCTCACGTGCTGTTTCAAGCTGCGGTTCAAGCTCACGTCTGCGTGCTCTGAATGATTCAATTTGTTCTTCAATGCGTTCAATGTCTGACGTTTTGATATGCTTTTGCTTCTCAAGCTCAATCAAATCATTGTTTAAATCATCACGCTCTTTGAGAAGTTTTCCCAGCTTTTCTTCAATAACTGTGATTTGCTCTTTTAATTCTTCAATTTTTACGTTAAGACCTTCGATGTCTTTTTTAAATTGCGCTTTGTCTTGCTCAAGTTTTACGTTATTTTTTTCTATAGCGTCGATTTCTTCGGTTTTAGTTTTTATAACGCTTTCGTTAAAACTTATTTGGCGGTTGATTTCATTTATGTCATTGTTTGCATTCATTAGGTTGTTTTGCAAACGCTTGATTTCGTTTTCCGTGCCTTCGGTTTTTTCTTTAAGCTCTTTTAAATCCTTATCATTAATCAGCTTTTCAACTTCTTCAATCTGCTCTTGGGTTTTGGTAATTTTATCCAAGATTGATATGTGCTTTTCTTCAAGTTTATCGAGCTTTTTGTTCAAATCGTCAATTTTTGGCGAAGTAACTTTAATAAATTCGGTTTTATCTTTTAAAATATTTTCGCTGGAATCGTAATTCTTATTCATATTTTCCAGCTCGATTTTTGATTTGCTAAATTCGCTCATTGAATCCGAATAATTGGCTCTGATTGTTTCAAGTTTCTTTTCCAGCTCGTTTTTCTTGTTTTCGAGTGTTGAAAGTTTTGATTCCAAATCTTTAAGCCTGATTTTGCATGTTTCAAGCTCGGCATCGTCATTTTGGCTGAAGCTTAAACCTGTTTTTCTGACCGCGCCGCCTGTAATCGAGCCGGATTTTTCAAATAATTCACCTTGAAGCGTTACCATGCGGTATTTACCGATGAGTTTTTTGGCACATTCCATATCTTCAACCACCAAAGTGTCACCAACGGCATAATAGAACGCATTTATGTACTTGTCGTCAAAATCAACAAGATTTATGGCAAAATCAATTACCCCCTTATCTTTTGGCAATTGTAACCTTGTCGGGGCTTTTTGAACCTTATTGAGAGGTATAAATGTTGCTCTGCCTGCATTTGAGGATTTCAAAAGCTCGATTGCAACAGATGCGACATGCTCGTCATCAACAACAATATGTGACATTCTGCCGCCAAATGCGACTTCCATCGCAGTAGAATATTCTTTATCTACCGTGCCGAGTTTGACCAAAGGCGCATGCACTCCTTTCAGTTTTGCGCCCATAATTGTGTCTATTGCCCTGCCGAAATTCGTATCTTCAAAAGCCTGCTTTTTTGCCTCCATTGAAGAAATTTTCCTGTAAGACATTTGGATATTATAATTTAAGTCGTTAATTTCATTTTTCACCGTATCCAAATCGTGCATTGTAGTTTGCTGAATATTTCTGAAATCCTGAAGCTCTTTTTCAAGCTGTTCAACCATTGTCTTTTTCAGTGATTGATTTTCGGAAAAATTCTTTTTCATTTCTTCAAGCTCAATCAGTTTTGATTTAGCTTCATCAAGCTCTTTGTTGAGGTTTTTCAATTCATTTTCCAACGGCAGACGTTCTTTTATAAGGTTATTTTCGCTGTCTTGAAGGGTTTCAAGCTCTTTTCTTAATGTGTTTCTGCGCTCAATGTGTTGGTCTGCGGTTGCGTTTAAACCTGTCATGTCCTCAAGAATTTTTTTCAGTTCTTCGTTTTTGGCAGATATATTTTGCTCTATGACTTTGATTTCATCTTTTTTTAAGTCGATTTTCATTGCTAAATCGACATTTTTTTTGTTGAAAGCTTCGATGCCGTTTTTAGCGTTTTCAATTGTTCTTAAACCGTCGTGGATTTGCTTTTCAGCAAAAGCTGCTGCAGAATTTTTCCGGTCAATTTCGCCTTTAATTTCTTCTTCTTGTTTTTTTAAGTTTATTTGCTGCTGTTCGCCTTCATCTTTCAATTTGTCTGAAATTTCTTTGTATTTTTCTTTGACAAGATTCAATCTTTCGTCAATATCCTTGCTTTTAATTTCTTCTTCTTTTTTCTTTTTGGAAAATTCGAGGATATTTTCGTGGGCTTTTTCAAGATTTCGTTTTATGTCAAAGAATTTTACTGTGTTAATTTGGCTTTCGAGTGAAGTTTTTTCTTCACGCAATTTTTGGTATTTAAGTGCTACTTCACGTTCTTCTTTGAGCTGCTCAAGTCTTGAATCAACCATGTTTAAGATTATGGTTGATTTTTCGACACGCTGTTCAACCGTTGTAAGCTCGTTTGTCGCTTGTTCTATTCGCCTGTCAAAATCCGCAATGCCCGCTATTTCGTCAATTATTTTCCGCCTTTGTTTCGGAGAACAGTTTGTTATACCCATAACGTCGCCCTGCATCATGACGTTATAGCTGTTCGGGGTGACGTTGTGCTTTTCTAATACCGCATGAACGTTTGAAAGTGTTGTAACGCTGTCGTTTAAGTAGTATGTACTTGCATACCCTTGAGTGGATTTACGAATTCTTCTTGCTATTGTAAGGTCGCGACCGCCTTCGGTGTCACCAAAGGTAACTTTTACCATTGCATCGTTTCTTTTTGTATAGGTAGAAATAAAATGCGACAAGTTTTCGGCACGAAGTTCACCGGCGTTTGCAAGCCCGAGTGCAAAAAGTACGCTGTCTATAATATTGCTTTTGCCCGAGCCGTTTGGTCCGGATATGGTGGTAAAGCCTTTTAGAAGCGGTATTTCCGATTTATTTGCAAATGATTTGAAATTATCAATTTCAAGTTGTTTTATGTACATACAACTCTATTGAACAATATATCTGATGTCATGTCAAAATGTTAAATAAATCTTTACGAAAAAAAACGACCGTAAGCGGTCGTTGGAAAAAAAGGAAAAAAGGGAAAAACTTTTTGTAGTATACGTATAGTGTAAGCTCGAGAATTAACCGAAAGTTTTGAAAGTGGATTCAGTGTTCTTTTCGATGACTTTTTGAACGGCTTCCATTTCGGTAGAGATTGCGTCTTGTTCAGTGTCAAGTTGTTTCAATCTGAGTTCTAAGTTTTTATCTTGAGCTTGAATAATTTCAATTTTAGCGTTAATTTCTTGAATTGCTTGATCATACTGATACTTATCGTATTCGTACTGGTTCATTGCATCATCGTATGCGTCTTGATCAGTCAAAGTATTAGTTGTCAATGAATAAGTAACAGGGTTTTTATTATCTTTGTCATAAATCGTGATATTTATGTAACGCCCAGTAGAATCTTTTTCCAATTTAGCGGTTCTCTGCTTAATTTCTTCGGTTTCTTGAACGGAACCCATTTTGTAAGCGGGGATGCTTGATTGAGATGTTCCTTGAGTACCATTTGTATAAATAGCGTCTTCAACCACCTTTTTGTTGTAGAAAATAGGTGACCAAGTGCCTGTAGAGGTGTTTTGAACGTATCTTACATACCATTCCTGACCTGCTTGAGGATATCTTTTATTTAATTGTTCAACGAAAGCTTTTTCTTCTGCTTGTAAATTTTTACGTTGAGTTTCACTCAAAGAACTGAGATACGGGTCATTTTTAATTTCTTCTTCAGTGATTTGTTCTGCACCCATTTTTCTCAATTTTTGAGAACCTATATAATAGCCATCACTTTCATGAGTAATAACAGCGTTACCGGCAGCAACGGGAGCGAAGTCATTAGTCCAAGATTGCACGTAACTAACTTTGTAAGTACCGTCATTTTGTGCAATCAAAGAAGTGATAGAGTTATACAAGTTACCGTCTTGGAAGGTGTAAACGGTTTTTGTATAATCTGCAGATGAAGGCGGAGTAGGAACCGTCATACCAAGCAGTTGGTTGTAGTAGTTAGCTGTTTCGTTAGCTAAGGTTGTGCGCTGCTGGTTAATCTGCTGCCCTTCGTATTCGACGTTAGTTTTTCTAGCTGTCAAGCCAAGGAATCTGGCTTGGGATGCTGCCATACCCATGATTTGGTCCCTTTCGTATTTTCCTTTGTACTCATGTTTACGGCATATTTTTTGAAAACTTTAATTTTTTGCTCATTGCTTGTTACATTTCGTAACAAAAATTGCCGTAATCCACTAATACTCGGAAAAATAGAAAATTACTACCTTGCTATTTTCTTAATGATTTATTTCAATATGTCAACAATTTTTATATTTATATGCACTCCAAAATACACCGACTAATTTTACCAATAAAGCGGCAGCAAGTGTTATTCCGATTAAAAGAATAAGTATTTGGGTTAATTTTGAACTTAATTTGCTAATCACTTTCAGCTTCCCAAAGACCGTGTATATTGCAATATTCTCTTGCTTTAATATGGTCTTTGAAATTTATGTACATTTTTGCATCTTCGCCGGGGCGCAAAAATTTTAGTTTTACTTCATCGCCTGATATTGCCTCGATAAACATAATATAGTGCTCATCAATCATAGGATGAGGAACGCTGCCTACTCGTATTTCTTCATTATCAATTATCGGAACGTGTTTTTCAACGCCTTCATCGGCTGAACCTTTTGCTTGTAAAAGCTTCATCGGCTCGCCGCAGCAAACAAGCTCGCCTTCGCCGTTGACTAAAACTTCTATAAGATTATTGCATATTTCACAACGATATAACTCTAAGCGGTTTGTCATTATAACCTCCGATATGATTTTATGCTCATAATTGCTTTTCTTCATCGCTCTCTTGGATAACTTAAAATTACTTTACAATATGGCAAAAAATTCTGTTTTCGGATTTAATATAGTATTATGAAAATCTCTGCATTAAACGGTCTTACATTTAAGAATAATTATCAACAGGATATTAATCCGTTTCTTTTCATGCCTGAAAAAAAATCGCATTTCAAAGAGTATAAATGGCAGTATCTTGCAGGTGCGACTGCTCTTATGGCGGCTTTGTATGCAGCTAAACGTATGTCATGGTTTAGTGCTATATTTCGCAGATTGTAGCTTTTAAAGTTGTTTTATGTTAGTATAAAATCAAGCCGTGCTCCACGGAGAATTGCAATCTCTCGACCCGAAGTTTATGCGGGGTGCAGAGCCTGTTGTGAGGGTTTGCAAGGCATTGTTGATATAAACTAAATCGTTGACGTTTAAATCTGTTGCGGCGCAATCTGCCGAACCGTGTCAGGATGGAAACATAGCAGCACTAAGACAGCCGTTGCGGGTGTTTCAGGTTTAAAAAGAGATTTTTGTTTATAAAGGCTTTGACTTTCAAATTCGATAGACAGTGGCACGGTTATTTTAATTCTGTATCTTTAATGTATCTCGGGCGCGCTTTGACTTCTCTGTATACCTGTCCGACATATTCGCCGATTATACCGAGGCAGCATATCTGTATCCCGCCAAAAAAGCATAACAAAATTATGGTCGTTGCCCAGCCGTTTGGGGTATTGTTGAAAAATATTTTCTCTATAACGGTTTCTGTTCCGACAACAAACCCGAAAAGCGCCATTATAAACCCTAAAACCGATATAATTCTTAAAGGTACAATGCTAAATGATGTAATCCCGTTCAGCGCAAGCCCCATAAGTTTTACGAAATTAAACTTTGATTCGCCTGCCATACGGGGTTTGACATCAAAATTAACATAAGCTGTTTTCAGCCCGACTTCGTTAAAAAATCCTCTTAAAAACATGTATTTTTCAGGATAAAGTTTCAGGATTTCCAGTGCTTTTTTGCTTATAAGTCTGAAATCAGAATGGTTCACGGGGATTTTTGCGCCCAAAAGGTTCATAAGCTTATAAAACATGACGGCTGTCGTTTTCTTAAAAAAGCTGTCCGTTTTTCTGCTGTTTCTGATACCGGACACAACATCAGCGCCTTCGTTGAATTTATCAATAAATCTTTCGATAGCCCATTCATCCTGCTGTAAATCCGCATCAATTGACACCGCACAGTCGCATCCCAAATCGCATACGCTTTCATAACCCGCAATCAGCGCCTTTTGGTTGCCGAAATTTCTTATAAACTTTAAGCCCTTTATAGCAGACGTTTGATTGTGAAGTTCCGTTATAATATCCCATGAAGTATCCGTCGAACCGTCATCTACAAAATATATGTAGCTTTCTGGACTTACTTTTTCTTTTTCAATCAAATCCGCAATAACCTGCAAAAGCCTTTCGGCAGTTGATTTTATGCACAACTCCTCGTTAAAGCAAGGTACAACAATTGCAAGTGTAGGTTTTTTCATATTTTTTATATTATAATATTTACGGAAAGATTGCAAGACTATGAAATTTATTTTAAACGCCGACGATTTCGGACTTTCAAAATATCATAACATAGCTGTGCTGGAAGGCGTAAATAACGGCTTTTTGACGTCTGCCAGCCTTTGCGCCAATGGCGAAGCTTTTAATGCGGCAGTCAACGAGATTTTGCCTGAGTGTCCGTATTTGGGGCTCGGGGTTCATCTGAATATCATTGAAGGCAAGTCGCTTACAAAATGTAAATTTTTGACCGACAAAAACGGAAATTTTAACAAAGGGTATCTGTATTTTATAATAAATTCTTACCGCAAAGATTTTTTATCGGAGGTTGAGGCGGAATTTAGGGCACAGATTGAAAAAATCAAGCAGTATGCGCAAGTTGACCATATTGATTCGCATGTCCATGTCCATGCAATTCCTAAAATATTTGAATTAACCGCAAAACTTGCAAAAGAATACGATATCCCCGCTATCAGAACCCAGCATGAGCAGCTTTATTTTGTGGAAGGTATGTGTTTTAATTTAAAATTTGCGATTAATCTTATAAAAATATTCCTGCTAAACTTTTTTACCTCAATAAATAAAAAAACTGTCAGCCACTACGGGTTAAAGACAAAT
This sequence comes from Candidatus Gastranaerophilales bacterium, assembly GCA_947624935.1. Classification (GTDB taxonomy): domain Bacteria; phylum Cyanobacteriota; class Vampirovibrionia; order Gastranaerophilales; family Gastranaerophilaceae; genus SIG32. Next base: position 2,326 of record CANQML010000023.1, on the reverse strand, counting down.
GATTATATTCTGGGTGTCGGTTACACGGGGATGATGTGTTCAAAAACCGTTGAAGAAGGCTTGAAAGAGCTTGACGGCACCGTTGAAGCCTTAATTCATCCGTGCTGTTATTCAAAAAAGGACTCGCATTCCAAAGAATTTGCGCTTACTCTCGATAAAAAACTTGAAGATACTATAAAGCGGCTGGGGTATGAAATCACAAATTACAAAAATATTTAGCATAATCATAATTTTGTTATTTGCCGCTTTTGCATTGTTTATTTATTCAAAAAAGCAAACAAATATTGTTTTGAATGTTTTAGCGCCGAATGTTATTCAAGTGGATTTGAACAATAACAATATTGTTGATGAAAATGAAACCGTATGCGTTATGGATGCCGAAACCTTTTCAACCGATTTAAGCGCGCCTCCGCCCGAGTTTGCAAAAGACTTAAATCACAGTGACGTGCTGGCACTCGGGTATCTTGCAGATGAATTTGCTAATAATTTATTGTTTCTAAAGCCCGTCAAGGTTAAATTTACTGGCAAATCGAATGCCGATTGCAGATTTGCACAAATTTATATTGACGGCGATAATTATTCCGATAAGCTTTTACACTCGGGGTTTGCCTCAATTAAAGGGAATTTTGACCGCGAAAGTTTTAACTTTAATCTTCAAAAGGCTCGTAAACTGAAACTTGTTATATTGAATTTGAAAAGTTTTAAATACCACAACACGGATTGCGAATACGGTTTGATGAGCTCAGATTATGCTTTAATCCCCTCAAAACAGCTTCCAAAAGATGCAAAGCCGTGCAAATTCTGCCATGTCAAAAAAGAACATGCGCAAAATCTGCCCGCGCCAAAATCGGTTATTTCTGACGGCAGTATTAAAATTTTTCTGACGGATTTTACAAAAAAATTAAAGCCCGATACGGATTGTAATTCTGATGTTTGCCGTGCAGTTTTGGATAATATTAACAACTCAAAAACTTCGATTGATATTGCGCTTTACGGTTATGACAGGATACCTAAGATTGAAAATGCGCTTAAAAACGCAAAAGCCCGCGGTGTTAAAATCAGGCTCGTTTACGATATGACAACGGGTGATTATTACTATAAAGACACTTTTCGGCTTGTTAATCTTGCTGATGTCAGCAAGTCCGATTTTGTAGAAGGCAATTCGCTTCAGACCAATAAACTCATGCACAATAAATTCATGATTTTTGACAACAAAACGGTCTTGACAGGCTCAATGAATTTCAGCTCGACGGGACTTTCTGGCTTTAATGCAAACGCTGTCGCACTGATTAATTCGGCAGATATAGCAAAACTTTACACGGCTGAATTTGAACAGATGTTAGATGGCAAATTTCATGACGCAAAGTCAAAACTTGATTTACCGCATAAATTTATAACCGGTGACAACGAAATAAGTGTTTATTTTTCGCCCTGCGACAAGGCAACGCAATACATTATCCCGATAATTGACAGCGCTAAAAAATACATTTATATGCCGACGTTTTTGATTACGCATGCTCAAATTACAAATGCGCTGTTGCGGGCAAAAAAGCGCGGTGTTGATGTAAAAATTATAATTGATGCCAACAATACCGCAACTCGAAACTCCAAACACAATATTTTAAGGTCAAACGGCATTCCGTTAAAAACAGAAAACTACGCGGGCAAAATGCACTCAAAATCAATGATTATCGACGGCGAATACATTATAACGGGTTCGATGAATTTTTCAAACAGCGGTGAAAACAAAAACGACGAAAATATGATTATTATTAAAAACGCAAAGCTTGCAAAGGTTTATGCACAATTTTTTGAATATATTTGGGAAATGATACCCGATAGGTGGCTGACACATAACGTCAGAGCGGAAAGCCAAGACTCAATCGGTTCATGCACAGACGGCATAGACAATAACTTTGACGGTAAAATCGATTTGGACGATGCAGGGTGCGGGACGGCAAGCGACTTAAAGTCGTTAGGACGTTAGTTTGTTACAAAGTGAATAAGCCAATAAGCGAATAGGCGAATAAGCCCTTTACATTAATTAGACTTTGTTTACACGGTTATTAGGACATGCCCCCTCGCCCCTTGCGGGAGAGGGGGAGGAGCGTAGCGACGGGGGTGTGGGGTCAAATGCCATAACAAATGATGAGTATGAACCCCGCCCCTGCATTTGTAGCTCGCTTTGCTCGCACAACTGCTTCCCCGCCCGCAAGGGGTGGGGATTAGGTTTCAATAACAGTCGCACTCCACAGAGCCTAATTAATGTAACCGACTTAACGTCTTAACGACTTTATTAACGCACTTATTCACCTATTCACTCATT
>CANQML010000022.1 GCA_947624935.1 Candidatus Gastranaerophilales bacterium | reverse complement strand
GTGGTGACGGTACCGAAAAATAATCCTATGCTCAAGCCTATTAAAGTTTCTCTCAAAATATGATACATAGCTGAGCTAAGGGTGATTTGACCTGTTGAAAGTCCTCTAACCATAAGAGTGATGCTTTGTGTACCGATATTTCCGCCAAGTCCTGCCAAAAGCGGCATAAACACCGCTATTATAGGTAGTGCCGAAAGCGTATGGTCAAAACAGTTTGCAACATTTACCGCAATAAATTCTCCGATTAACGTGATAAAAAGCCATGGAGTTCTTGCTTTTACGGCGTTAAAAATATTACCCGAAATTATTTCATCTTCATCGACCAGTTCTGTTGAAATACCTGATGACTGATAGAAAGTTTCCGTTGTTTCTTCTTCAACAATGTCTTGCACGTCGTCCCACGTAATCATGCCTTTTAGCCTGTTATATAAATCAACGACGGGCAGTGCATTATACTGATATTTCATGAAAACATCGGCGATATAGTCCTGATAATCGTCAACATGGAGTTTTACGATATCTGAAATCATTATATCTTCTATTTTTTTATTTATGGGTGAAGTCATAAGACTTCTTAATGATACAACGCCGAGCAGGTGGTTTTGTTTATCAACGACATATACATAATAAAGCTCCATATTATCCTGTTCGGCTTTAATTCTTATATGATTTAAGACATCTTGAACGGTCATGTCGGAATTTACGGTTAATACAGACGGGTTCATAATCCCGCCTGCGGTATCTTCGTTGTAAGTCAAAAGTTCTCTGACTTCGGCGGAAAACTTTTGGGGCAATTTATCGAGATAAGTTTCGCTTTCATCATCTTCCATATCACCCAAGACGTCTGCGGCGGCGTCGTGCGGAAGTTTTGTGATAATTTTTGAAGCTTCTTCTTCGTCGATATCGCCCAATAATTCGACCTGCATTTGGGGTGATAAATATTCAACCAAATCGGCTGCTTTTTCCAAATCAAGCAACTTAAAGCACCGGAGGCGTTCTTCGGGTTTAATTTCCTGAAATATATCGGCTAAATCGGCACTGTGAAAGCAATCGAGTTCTTCTCGCAGGGTTTCATCTGCTTCATCTGCCATTATCTCACGAAGTCGATCAATGGTGTTTGCAATATTTATCATAACCAAATTATATCACAAAAACTTTTGTGTTATAATCATACACATAAGGAGAAAATAATGGAAAATTTGAGAGATAAGTATGAAGTGGTTGTAGGCTTGGAAGTCCATGCACAGTTAAAAACAAAGTCAAAAATCTTTGCGCCTGACGGAACGGAGTTTGGGAAAGAACAGAATACCGAAATAAGCCCTATCACGCTTGGGATGCCGGGAGTTTTGCCCGTTTTAAACCGTGAAGTCGTTAATATGGGTATTTTAACGGGGCTTGCGCTTAATTGTGAAATCCCCGCACGCTGCAAGTTTGACAGAAAACAGTATTTTTATCCCGATTTACCTAAAGGTTATCAAATCTCTCAGTATGATGAACCGATTTGCGTAAACGGTCACATTGATATAAACGGCAAAAGGATAGGCATTACCCGCGCACATTTGGAAGAAGATGCTGGAAAACTTGTCCATGCCGGCGCTGACGGGCTTGCGGGTTCAAGCTATTCGCTTGTCGACTTAAACAGAGCAGGCACTCCGCTTTTGGAAATCGTTTCCGAACCCGATATGAGAAGTTCGGATGAGGCAAGAGCTTATATGGAAGAATTGAGAAACATTGTAAGATATATAGGCGTTTGCGACGGCAACCTTGAAGAAGGTTCCATGAGATGCGACGCAAACATCTCAATTATGCCGAAAGGTTCAAAAGAGTTTGGTACACGAGCCGAAATCAAAAACGTAAACAGCTTTTCCGCACTTCAAAGGGCGATAGAATATGAGATTGACAGACAAATTGAAATCGTTGAAGAAGGCGGACAAGTCGTTCAAGAAACAAGGTTATGGGATGATAATGCCCGTGAAACCCGTTCAATGAGGGGTAAAGAAGATGCACACGATTACAGATATTTCCCCGAACCCGATTTGATGCCTTTAGAAATTTCAAGAGAGTGGGTTGAAGAAATCAGAAACAAAATGCCCGAATTGCCCGCTCAAAAACGCAAACGCTATATGGATTTGGGCTTAAGCGAGTATGACGCAAACGTTATAGTTGAACAAATGGGGCTTGCGCTGTTCTTTGACGAAGTTTTAAAACTCGGTGCAACGCCTAAAATCGCTGTTAACTTTATTATGGGCGAAATTGCGGCATATTTGAAAGAAGAACATTTGGAAATTACCGATACAAAATTAACTCCCGAAAATCTTGCGGAATTGATTGGTTTGATTGAAAAAGCAACTATTTCAAACAATATCGGAAAACAGATTATATTTGATATGTTAAAAGACGGCAAAAAGGCTTCACAAATCGTTGAAGAAAAAGGTTTGAGCCAAATTTCCGACACGGGCGCGATAAAAGAAATCGTGCAGAAAGTAATTGATGCAAACCCAGAGCAGGTTTCGGCATACAAAGGCGGAAAGGTTCAGCTTTTAGGGTTCTTTGTCGGACAGGTTATGAAAGAAACCAAAGGCAGAGCTAACCCGAAAGCCGTTAATGATTTGGTTAAAGAACTTTTAGGATAAATATGTTTAAAAAAATAACGAGTATGGAGCATGAGATTTTTGAGCAGTCAAAAATCCTTGAACACCTTATAAGTGAGAATATTCAGGGCGATGATGTTAATATTACCGTGCCTGAAAACATAAAAAACATTGTGATTGTCGCAAGCGGTTCGTCGTATCATTGTGCAAGATTTGGCGCTGATATTTTTGGAAGTATTGCAAACATTGAGGCGCGGGCGATTTATTCAAGCGAATTTTTGTTAAAAACGGTCATTCCGCACTCCGATTTGTATATTTTTATAACCCAATCGGGTGAAACCTCAGACACTAATAAGGCTTTGATTAAGGCACAGCAGGCGGGTGAAACGACGCTTTGTATTACCAATAAAGAAGATTCAACCATTTGGAACGCTGCAGATTACAAGGTATGCTGCCATGCCGGTGTTGAAAGAAGTATCGCCGCGACAAAATCAATGACTTCGCAGATGATGTGTCTGGTTTTAATCGCTTTAAAGTTTGCAAAAATCAAGGGAATTGACATAACAGATTACCTCAATGAAATCAGACAGGTTCCCGAATATGTTGAAAAAACTTACGGAATAAGACCTTCCATAAAGCAGCTTGGCAGATTTGTTTCCAAGTTTAAAAATGTAATTGTATGCGCAGACGGGGTTTCCTATGCGCTTGCAAAAGAGGCTGCGTTGAAGATTAAAGAAACATCGTATTTGAACGTCACATCAAGCATTTTGGGCGAATTTATGCACGGGCATGTGGCGGTTTTGAATAACAAAGCGGTATTGATTTATATTTTGGTAGACGATTTAAGCTATATTGCGACGAAGAATTTGAATAAGATAAAAGACGATTATAACCCGCCGATTTGTATTATCGGGAACAAAAACGTCAAGATAAAATCGACTTTTAACGTTAATGTGGATTGTGAAAGCAAACTTGTCAAATATTTTTGTGTGGCGGTAATGATACAGTTATTGGCGTTGTCGGTTGCGCAAAGATTACACAGAAATGTCGATAAGCCCCACGGACTTGATAAAGTTGTTAAATAATGTTAATAAAATGCAACAAAGCAACGGATATTAAGAAATGTAAAAATTTTTTCAAAACTGCTGAAACCCAAGTATAATGCCTATGTTACGTTATCCTCATAAGGTGTGCTTGTAAAGAAATAAGGCGCATGTGCCGATATATTATTTGGTATGGGATTATCGGCATCACAGGCAAGATTATTAAGTATAACGGCACGGCTGTCTGACAACGAATTGCATTCGCAGTCAATTGCGAATGCTAAAGTTCGTCTTGCCGATAAAACTCAAGATGCAAGCAAAAAATATATTAATACATTGAATGCCCAAAAGTTAGTGTTTACGACCTATGATGCCAAAGGAACTTCAACAATGCAGAACTTAACGCCTGCGTTTTTGTACCAATATACGCCGAGAAAAAACCAATACGTAATGCAAGACACCAACGGAATTTATTTATTAAGTGCCGAGGATATAAAAAATTTCGAAGAAACAGACAGCCTAATGAAATTTTTAGCCCAATACGATTTATTTTCACTGGATATGTATGAACAGGCTATGAGGGATTATCAAGAGGATTTGAAAAATTATAATGAGAAAAAGGGTTATTATGATGATGCCTATACCAAATACCAGGATGATTTAGCGACGTATAATTCCCAAAAAGCCGAGTACGACGCTGATCATAAGAGATGGCAAGCTGAAAAAGACAAGTATGATGCGGATTATCAAAAATATTTGGATGAGTTAAGTGAACCATCGCTATATGATGTATTTAGTAATGCAGTTGGTACAAGTGATATGAAAGATGGACCGGAGCCAACAGATGATATGAGTAAAATGTGTTATTGGCACGCATTGCAAGCTAACGACCAAAACTCCTGCTCTTGCTATGCCCACGTTTTAAGGCACTTACTTGATTATAACGGTTCAGATAATACCACCGGTAATAATGAAAACGGCGGCTATTATACGACAACCACCGGCGATACAATAGGCATATCAGGCAGCCCCGGCGGTTATATGAACGGAACTTGCCAAAGTGAAATGGATGAAGTTTCTAAAGCCATTAATGAAAAAGACAAAAATGGTAATTATAAGCGATTTTGTGATGGTACTGATGATTATCAGGGGATTTCAGGTGTAAAAAATAAAGTTGCCAAAGCTAAGGAAGACTTGGCAGCCGGAACAATTACGGAATTACAATATAAAATACAGTGTTTGTTAAGTGACTTTGTTGATAACGGTGACGGTACTTATTCCATTAAAACATTAAAACAAAAAGCAATCGACTTATTATATTTAAGCAGCAATTGGGGACCTGCTTTGAGTGATTCTAACCCTAATTCAGGTTTATTTCCCGAAAGTGCATTAAGCAGAGAAGAAATGGTTGATATGTTAATCAACTTTACAGATGGTGATATGCGTAATTTGGCTACACCGCCGACGCCTCCCGATCCGTTTACTATGGTAGAGCCTACACCTCCGGAAGTACCCGTAGAGCCTGTAGAACCCAAAAAGCCGGATATATTCACAAAACTTGCCGATCAAGACAAAGCGCAGTGGTATGTCAATTTGTGGTATATGATGAACGGGTCTGACACGGCAAATTTAGTAAAAGAAGACGGAACAACGGATTATAAAGGGGTATTTGTAGTCCCCTCTGTTGAGAAGAACAAGAATGCAAAGGTTACGTACAAAGAGTTGGATGAAAACTTAATGAAAAGCGAAGCCTGGATACAGTTTGCGCTGGAACATGGGATTGTAACGCTTGTGCGTGCGCAGTATATCAATCCGAGTGAGGATAGTGGCAAATTTATTGAAATTACAAGTGAAGGGATTACTTGGGAACCGACAGTCTGGTCAAGTTGTGTTGACATTTCATCGGTTGATGATGAGGCGGCGATTGCAAAAGCCGAAGCCGAATACAACCATAAACTTAACGAAATTGAAGTAAAAGACAAAAAATACGATAACGAGATTAAAAAACTTGATACTGAACATAACGCACTTCAGACCGAGTTTGATTCAATCAAAGAAATCATAAACAAAAACGAAGAACGTTCGTTCAAAGCTTTCAGCTAATTTTTTTTTAAACCTATTGACAAGGTTTAAGAAAATATGTATAATGAACGTATGGAAAATGGAAAGCTGAAAACACAGAGTATAAGAGAGATAAAGGTGGCTACCCCCCCCCCCAATGCTCATAGAGTGAGTTTCGGCGATTTTATGTGGTTGAAACACCTGCAACGACTGTGTTGGAGGCGATTTTGACGTGCGCAAAACTTATTGCAAAAAATATAAATATGATGTATAATACAAGAAAGAGGATTTAAAAATCATGAAAAGAGCAAAATTTGGTTTCACATTAGCAGAGGGTGCTACACACATAGCCATGCAACACAATACTCGTAAACTTGCATTTACGTTAGCTGAGGTTCTTGTCACTTTGGCAGTAATCGGCATTGTTGCTGCCATGACTATCCCGAATTTGGTTCAAAGCTATAAGAAAAAAGAAGTTGAAACAAAGCTTGTAAAATTCTACAGCACGATGAATAATGCCGTAAAGCTCGCCGAAGTTGATTACGGTCCGCAAACCACTTGGACGGATTATTACGAGGATACCGAATATGATGATAAAGGAAATCAGTTGTATCAAAAAGGTGATAAGTATGATGCACATATAAACAAATATTTTGCACCGTATATAAAAATTACGGGCTCTGAAGAAATCAATAAGACGAAAGTATATTATTTATCAGACGGAAGTGCATTTGGTTTCTCATTGAAAGAAAACAGAGAATTGGATTTTTATCCCTTTAATCCTAAAGATTGCTTATTGAATTCTTCATCGGATAAACAATGTTCTTTTTTATTTGCTTTTATACCCGGGGGTAATATCGGAGCATTTGTTACTACCCATTTTAAATACAATATCTCTAACGGTGTACAGCCAAATCTATATTTTTGGGATGGCAACGAAGACAGTCTTAAAACGTCCGATTATGGTTGTAATAAAAACGGTACCCGTAATTATTGTGCCGAAGTTATCCGCCGCAACGGTTGGAAAATACCTGATGATTATCCGTTTAAGTTTTGACGGGTTAATTGTGGTTTGCCGCGTCGGACTATGCTATGCTTGTCATTCTCGCAATGACGAATGCTATTATACAAAGTCCAATGTAATAAGTAGCTTGCCACTCGACCTTGAAAATTTCGCTTGATTATGTACAATTGAATTAAAATGATTAAGCTAAATTATAAATTCGCTGATAATGCCGTTATAAACAATGGTATTGAAATAGAAAGAGAGTTCGACAATTACAAAACAAAAATTGCCGAAATAATCCAAGACCTTAACCAACGCAAAGATAAACCCGAACAGGGTTTGCAATGGATGAATCTTGGCTATAGTGAAGAAACCGTTTGGTATGTCAAAGAGTACGCCTCTTTGGTCAAAGACAGGTTTGAAAACATTTTGGTGCTTGGAATAGGTGGCTCTGCTTTGGGCGGGATTGCAGTAACCGAGGCGCTTTTAAAACCTTACTGGAATTTTTTAACCAAAGAACAGCGAAACGGTTATCCGCGCATTTTCTTTTTGGACAATATAGACCCCGATTCGATGAGTGCATTGTTTGACAATTTGGATTGGGAAAAAACTCTTGTAAACGTTATCACCAAATCGGGCGACACAACCGAAATCATGGCGCAATTTATGATTGTAAAAGACAGGCTGGAAAAAGAGCTTGGCGACAATTACAGGCGCAATATCGTTGCAACAACCGACAAAAACGTCGGGGTTTTAAGGCAAATCGCAGAACAGGAAGGCTACAAAACATTTGTAATTCCTGATGATGTTGTCGGAAGATATTCGGTATTTTCGGCGGTGGGGCTTTTACCCTTAGCGCTTGTCGGAATTGACATTGATGAAATGGTAAACGGCATAAAGGATATGGATTTGGCGCTGAAAAATACCGATATCAGAAACAATGTTGCTGCCCAAAATGCACTTATTCATTATCTTTATGACAGGCAAAAAGGCAGAAATATTACAATATTAATGCCGTATTCAAGCAGGTTGAAATATATTCCCGATTGGTTTACGCAGCTTTGGGCAGAATCTTTGGGAAAAGAGCTTGATTTGAGCGGGAATAAAGTTAATTTCGGTCTGACCCCCGTAAAAGCCGCAGGCGCAACCGATCAGCACTCTTTAATCCAGCTTTGTAACGAAGGTCCTGACGATAAATTAATCACGTTTATAAGAGTGGAAAATTTTGACAAAACACTCGAAATCCCGCATATTTTTGAATATACGGGAGTGGGTTATCTTGGCGGAAAATCAATCAACAACCTTTTAAATGCGGAAGCGGAAGCCACAAAAGTTACGCTAAATGACCATGACAAGCCGACACTTACCATAACCATGCCCGAAATAACTCCCTATTATATCGGGCAGTTATTATATATGTTTGAAGTTCAAACAGCAATCACCGGGGCTTTATATAACATAAATCCGTTTAATCAACCCGGAATTGAGCAGGCAAAAGACTACACCTACGCTCTTATGGGTCGTGCAGGTTATGAAGGCTCTGCCGAAGCTCTCAAAACCACCTTTGACAAAATCAGCAAAACTGTTATATCATAAGTATAATGTGTATCAAAATTTTAAAAGTCTTTATATCGGTAATATTTGTAATTACTTTTGCCGTTAACGTATTTGCCCAAAGCGCAAATAATAGTAATGTGTTAACAGCAGGTATATCAATAATAGAAGATGTTCCGCAAGTTTTTTACGGAAGTTGGAAAGTATCATCAACCTTGATTGATACAAATTCACCGTCAACTTTCAAAAAAGAAAATCTTGATTTGTGGAACATATCAAGGAACGGTAACGTCATAAATCTCAGCAACCCGTTTTCGGGAGCGTCTGCTTCAATAACCTTGAGTTATGCAAAGCAGAATACTGTCAGATTTACCAAGAAAAGCAATTACGACGGTAAAATTCTGACGGATACAGTGGAATTATACATTGAGGATAACAAGTTTTCGGGAGTAAACACAATACTTCTGGAGACTCTTTCCGATGTGGATAATTCCGTTATAAAAAGTGCGAAAGCAACGTACAAATTAGAAGGGGAAAAGCTATCAGGAAGGAGTTTGAATGGAATTTGACACAATAATACTCGGCGGAGGTCCGGCAGGGTTTTCGGCAGGCATGTACGCAGCACGCGGCGCAGTTTCAACCGCTATCATTGATATAAACATGATGGGCGGACAGCCGTCTAATTACCTTGAATTGGAAAATTATCCGGGGTTTTTAACGATAGGCGGCTTTGATTTAATGGAAAAGTTTGAAGAACACGCAGACAAATTCGGGGTGCAAAAATTCCCTATGCAGGAAATCGAAAGCGTGGATTTGTTGTCAAATCCCAAAGTTATAAAGACAAAAGAGGGCGAATTTAAGGCAAAAACCGTTATAATTGCAACGGGCGCACAGCCTATGAAGCTTAATGTTCCCGGCGAAAAAGAGTTTGTAGGACGCGGGGTAAGCTATTGCGCCGTGTGTGACGGGGCTTTTTACAGAGAAAAAACAGTTGCCGTTGTCGGCGGAGGTAATGCGGCGGTTGAAGAAGCCATGTATCTTACAAAATTTGCCGACAAAGTTTACATAATCCACAGACGCGACGCTTTAAGAGCGGACAAAATCGTGCAGGAACGCGCTTTCAAAAACGACAAGATAGAATTTGTATGGGACAGCGTGGTAAAAGAAATTAAGGGCGATGAACTGGTTCATACCGTTGTAATCGAAAACGTAAAAACGCACAATTTATCAGAGCTTTCCGTAAACGGAGTATTCCCTTATATCGGCATGGTGCCGAATATTGAACATATAAACGGTCAGGTTGCACAAAACCCGCAAGGATTTATCATAACCGACGAAACCATGAAAACATCGGTTGACGGGGTTTTTGCGGTAGGGGATGTAAGACAAACCCCGTTAAGGCAGGTTATAACGGCAGCTGCAGACGGCGCCGTCGGCGCAGTCTATGCGGTTAAATACCTCGAAACCCTCAAAGAAGTTCCGGTTTAATTATTTTAAAAAATCTTTCCAATAACTTTTGGTTTCGTCCTTAGGGCTTATGTCGTTTACTGCAAAATATGCGCACCCAAAACCATTATTTTTTGCATTTAAGTCATATTTGCATGTGTCAACAGCAGACTCACCATCCATAGTATTATCTGATGAAACAGAGTTTTTATTACCAAGCGGTATAAGCCGACCGTTTGATGTCGGTCGGAATGCAAAAACATCATACCCCATTTTGTTAGGTTTTTTAAGCCCGTTGATATCAACCGTAATTATAGGACACTTATTTTGTGCAGCACGTGAGAATTCAAAATAATATAACCTTCCTTGCATATCTGTATATGCTCCGTCATCAAAATACAAGTAATTGGGAAAGGCATTACCGTCCAACATTTTTATATATGCAGGTGACACATAAGTCGAAGTACCTTTTTTTAAATATTTGGCAAATTCTTCAGGTAATTTTGAGTAATAAACGATTGTGTCGTCGGAATTATAACGGTAATTGCTATATTGGTCAAATTTGCACATGTTTTCACCATTATGGTCAATAGTAAACAGTTCATTTATTTGGCTTAATTCACTGTAAACTTTTTTGAGTTGAACTTGAAGCAATTTTTTTTCGTAGCTTTGAACAAGATTAGGAATAGTCATGGCAGCAACAATGCCAATAATACCGAGGGTTATCAATACTTCGGCAAGGGTGAAACCAAATTTTTTTAAATTATTATACTGTGCTTTATCAAAATTCATCTTTACCTCCTGTAATATTCCTAATATAAAAATATATAAACTTTATTTATCATGATATTAACTTCATAATAAATAAAGTTTACCACATGGAATATGCTATGTCAACTAATTATTATATAAGTATGGTTGAAGATGAGTTAAAAAGATTAGGGAAAACAATAAAAATAGAACGCATAAGAAATGACTATTCGCAAGAACAACTCGCGGATTTGCTCGGGGTCTCAACAAGAACAATAAGTCTTATAGAAAACGGTTTGCAGCACCCTAAATTTTTTCTTGCCGTTAAACTTGCAAAAGTTTTAAATATAGATATAAACATTTTGGCACAATAACACTATAGGCGCTTTAAATACCTGACTGAAGTTTAAAGTTGATTAAATCTATAATTGTAATAAGCACCTGCGGCAATTAATATAACCATGACTATTAATGCTATAACATTATTTAATTCCATTGTTCATCCTCATTATATTGTTGTTTATTTTCTCATTTATACTTAATATATTCTGAAGAAATATCACATCAAAATATATTCCCGGGATAAAAAGCACAAAAATATTAACAGGATTAAAGCTTTTTGCCAAAACAAGCCCTGCCAATCCGCTTGTTATAACTATAACTACCGTAATCAGGCTTGCCCTTAATCCCATTAAATTTTTGTTCGTTTCTTTTAAATATTCCACTATTTAATTATACATTTTTGTGCGAATTTGTCAAAAAAAAAGTTGCCGGTTAAATACAGGCAACATTAAATAAACACGAGGATATTAAGAGAGAGAGTATAAAATAAACTTTTTCTTCTTGCTTGTTCTTATAATTTGAAGAACACTGCGAAATATCCAATTATAACTTTATTAAATTTCCCTTACATTTATATAAACAATTTCTGTAGTTGAAAATTGACTTTTTATGTGTTTAATATTACAAAAACTTTACAAAGATTTCTAAAACCCGCTCAATTCAATATTTTACGAAATATTAATTTCTTTCATTAATTTAAAAAAATGGTATAATTTTGGTATGTTTAGTATAAATGAGTTTTTGAAAAAGGCTGTTGCAACGGGGGCTTCTGATGTGCATTTGCATATCGGAGAACATCCTGCAATAAGACGTGACGGGAAAATTATAAAAATTGACATGCCGGTTTTGACCGAAGAAGATATTAATCATGCTTTAGATGAGATTATGCCTTTACACTTAAAAAACATGCCGGATGTGGATTTTGCTTATGAGATTAAAGGCGTTTCAAGGTTCAGAGTGAATGTGTCAAAGCAGCTTGCAAAATATGCGGTGGTAATTAGGACAATACCTTATCAGATTAAAAAATTGCATGATTTGCATCTGCCAGATTCCATAACTAATTTTACAGAATTGAATAACGGGATTGTTTTGGTGACAGGTCCGACGGGTTCGGGTAAATCAACCACCATGGCTTCAATTCTTGAACATATAAACATAAATTATCCAAAACACATTATAACTATTGAAGACCCTGTCGAATTTATTTTCAATAACAAAAAATCAATAATTTCTCAAAGACAGTTGATTGTAGATACACCGACATTCTTTGACGGAATAAAATATGCACTGCGTCAAGACCCTGATGTTATTTTCATCGGTGAAATCAGAGACAGAGAAACCGTAGTAAGCGCACTTAGAGCAGCCGAAACAGGGCATCTGGTGTTTGCGACAATTCACACAAATAACGCAATCCAAACCGTTAACCGAATAGTAAACATGTTTGACCCCTCAGACAGACAGTTTGTAAGAAGTCAACTTGCAGAAGTCTTGCGAGGTACGGTATCCCAAAAACTCGTACCGTTAGCCTCCGGCTCGGGCAGACGTCCGGCATGTGAGGTTTTGGAAGTTACATCGACCGTCAAAGATTTTATCGAAAAAGATGAGCTTGAACAGATTTATGACCTTGTGAAAAAAGGCTCGATAAACAATATGATAACGCTTAACATGTCACTTTATAGTATGCTGAAAGAAGGTTTAATAACCGAAGAATCCGCACTGAGCGCATCAAGCAATAGAAATGAGCTTAACCAAATGATTAGAGGAGTTTATCACGGAACAGGACTATGAACAACTTTGTAACCGATGCTATAAATCTTAAATCATATAACTTGAGCGAAGATGACAAAATAATTGTCATGTATTCAAAAGATAAAGGCTTGATAAAGGGAGTTGCTAAAGGGGTTAAAAAGCCCAAAAGCAAGCTCGGTGCGCGTATGGATTTGCTTGTTGCAAATAAACTTATGCTTTATAAAGGCAGAAATTTAGACAGGATTTGTCAGGCAGATGTCTTAAATACATTCAACAAAACCCGTCGTGATATGGATAAAATCTTTTATTCAATGTATCTTTCAGAAGTTGTTGAAAATTTTGGGGTGGAAGATGATCCTTGTGCAAATGAGGTTTATGAGCTTTTATATAAGGCGCTGAATGCCATATCCGATGCCGAAACAAAACAGGCAATATTGATTTCTGTTATAAAATTTCAATTAAAGATGATGCAAATATCGGGGTTTGGGATAGAATTTGACAGTTGTTTGTGTTGCAGAGAGCCTATTGAGGGTGAAAACATGTATTTTTCATCAAAAATGGGCGGGGTTGTTTGCGCAAAATGCAACGAAACCTTGCATTTGAACACGATGATGCACTACAAGATCCGCGATTTTTTAAATGCCTTGGTACAATTTGATTTTGATTATAAAAGCGAATACGAACAAAAGGCGACGGAAAAGGTTTGCGCTGTTTGTTTTGAGCTTTTAAAAGGCTATATTAGTGAACACTCGTCAAAGCGGTTTAAGACAACGGATGTTTTGCAGGAAGTATAGATTTAGTCAGAACACTTATGCTTACCATCCCAAGATAAATCATCGCACTTAAGATAGTCCATATTGCCGTTTTGTATTACCCAAGCAGCACAGCCCCAACCGGGCGTTTTACTTGGCAGACAGCCTTTATCAAATGTATAGTCGTCATGCGTATACTCTTTTGCTCCCTTTGGTATAATCTGACCATCTTTAGTTAAATCCAATAAAAAAATATCACTTCCGTATGTATTAGGCTTGCTTGAACCGTTTACATCGACCGCATATTCACCGCAAGTTTTGTGCGTTTCACTTATTGTTTGATTACAATCCGGCGATTGTAAATACGCACTCATAACTATTCCGTTAGATAGCTTTGCAGCATATCGTTCCAATGTATATGTGTTAAAAATATAGTTGAGTAATGTTCCCCCGCTTTTAGAGTAAATTGAACTTGCGCTATGGCATTTTTCACCAACATCACATATTTTGTCAAATTTTATATACGGTTTTAACATTGTAATCATTTTCTCTGAATTGCCAGTTTCAAATCCCCAGTTATCAGGTGTTCCGTTCTCTACGACAGCCATTTGAACAACCTGTGATAACATGGAATAAAATTCTTTCAGCTTTGTTACAGTGACTTTTTCCTGATAGCTTTGAACCAAATTTGGAATAGTCATGGCGGCAACGATACCGATGACGCCGAGGGTAATTAAAACCTCTGCCAAAGTAAAGGCAGCTTTCTTGAAGTGAGTAAAGTGGTTACTATTAATTAGGCTCTGTGGATTGCCAATGTGGTTGGAGTGCGAAATGTTGTTTCGGAACGATAGCGTGAGCAGAGCGGGAGCGTGTTCCCGAAACAATTTTTCGCACTCTTTCCATAGATTGCCGCGTCGGGCTACGCTACGCTTATCTTCCTTACATTGACGAATGCTACTTTGCAAAACCCAATGTGGAAAGTGGCTTGCCAAATGACGTGTGACGCCATGCCTTATTACATTATCATTAACCAATTTTGTTACTTTTTTCTTTTGTTCCATTTTCATTCTCCTTGTAAAAATATGATACCATGCTAACCCATGATTTACAAGCCTTTTACACTATTCCTGTAATATTAATATTACAGAAATATTAATATTATATGAAAAAATGAATTTATGGGATTGAGAAAATTAAAAAACGATATAGGGAAAAAACTCCGATATCTCAGGCGTGAAAACGGACTGTCACAAGAAAAACTTGCCGAATTTGTAAATATGTCCAGAGAACATATATCCTGCATTGAACGGGGTAAAAATCTTCCTAACGTCGAAACGCTCTATAACCTTTCTCAATACTTTGAAATTGATATTAAATATTTTTTCTGATAAAAATATTATATGTTTAATGTTGTACTATTTGAGCCTGAAATTCCGCAAAATACGGGTAATATTGCAAGACTTTGCGCCTGCACGGGCTGCAGCCTTTATTTGGTCGGAAAACTCGGCTTTTCACTCTCAAATAAATATACCAAACGTGCAGGGCTTGACTACTGGGAAAGCGTTGACTTACACAAAGTTAACTCAATGGGTGAATTGTTTGAAAATTTTAAAGAGTCAAACTTTTATTACCTCACGACAAAATCCAAAAAATTATACACCGATATAAAATATAAATCGGGTGATTTTTTAGTGTTCGGACCTGAAACAAGAGGATTACCCGAAATTTACGTAAAAGACAAAAATGCCGTAACAATTCCGATGAAAGAGGGTCAAAGAAGTCTAAATCTGTCAAATTCGGTTGCAATTACGGTTTATGAAGGGATTAGACAAATTGGACTTTAATTTACCGAAAAGAGAACAAAATTCAAACAAAGGAACTTTTGGGAAGGTGTTAAACATCGCCGGCTCAAAGTACATGCCCGGAGCTGCATATTTATCAAGCGTTGCAGCGCTTAAAATCGGTTGCGGATACTGCTTTTTAGCCTCATGTGACGAGGTGATTAAAGCAGTCAGCGCACAAACACAAAATATAGTTTTTGTTCCGTTAAATGAAATCAAAAAACAGAAACCCGATGTCTTAGAAATAGGCTGCGGGATTACGACAGGCGCTAAAAAACTTTTTATAACCGCAATCAAGACTTTTTGTAATATTCCTGTTGTAATTGATGCGGACGGATTGAATATTTTATCAAAACTTGATATAAAATTACCTCAAAAAACCGTCCTAACTCCGCATCCTAAAGAAGCGTCAAGATTACTGAACATACCGCTTGATGCAATCTTAAACGATACGGAATATTATGCAAAAGAGATTACCAAAAAATACAACTGCACTACGGTTTTGAAAACCCATAATACAGTTGTATGTTCAAAAAATTATGAAATTTATATTAACAATACCGGTAACAGCGCACTGGCAAAAGCCGGAAGCGGTGATGTTCTGACCGGCATGATCGCGGGACTTTTGGCGCAGGGAATGAGTGAATTTGAAGCATCAAAAGCCGCTGTTTATCTTCACGGGCTTGTAGCAGAGCTTGCTTCGGCAAAACTTACCGAATACTCTGTTATGGCAAAAGATGTGATAGATTTTATTCCGAATGCATTAGCCAAATACGTCTAAATTTCTGCCAATGCCGGCTTCTTTTGCAATTGCCTCAATATTGTCATTTCTATCCAACGCTTTTAAGTTGATAGGTTCGCTTACAGGGCGAAATTCATTAATGTAGTCTAAAACTTTTTGTGCAGGTTTGTTTGGTAGAATGGTTGAATCTAAAATAACTTCTGCTTTTTGCACTAAAGGTTTAGCTGCTTGTTCAATTGGTTTTACGTTCATTTTTGACTCCTTTTGTTAGTTTTAACACTTGTAAAAAAATAAATTGACTAGTGTAATTTAATTATTTACAAAAATTAACAGTTTGTCAATTTTCCCATGACAACCCGTTTGTTTGCGCCTGTACAAGATGGCAGATTATTTGGGATATTGTAATAAGTGCAATAGCCCAAGACTGCAAATGCCATAGCTTCTTTATAGTTATTTGAGATGCCGTAATCTTCATGCGTTTTAAGTTCAATGTGATTTGGAAGATAATGCCTTAAAAACTTCATCATTTGAAGATTGTACGCGCCTCCGCCGCCGACAACAACTTCGTTAATCGGAACGGTTATAAATCTTTCATAAGCCGTTGCAATTGTTTTTGCTGTGAGAGCTGTTAATGTTGCAATTATATCTTCGGGCTTTTCGGGTGCAAATTTCAAGGCATTTTCAATGTAATTAGGAGAAAAATACTCACGCCCCGTTGTTTTTGGAGGGTTTTTAAAATAGTAATCATCCTGCATAAGACAATCAAGCCAGCTTTCGCAAACCTTGCCTTTTGAAGCTGTTTCGCCGTTTTTGTCGTAGGGTTTAGAGTAAAATTTGTTCATACAATAATCAATCATAATGTTTCCAACCCCTGTATCGAAACCGAAAGTTTCATCGCAAACCATTGTTACGTTTGAAATCCCGCCGATATTTTGAACCGCTGTGCCTTTTTTAAACCATCTGTCATCAACAAAACAAACCAAAGGCGCGCCGTCGCCGCCTGCGGCAACATCTGCTTCTCTGAAATTTGACACGGTCATACAGCCTGTTTTTCTTGCGATTACAGAGCTTTCACCTATTTGCATCGTGCTTTTTAAAGACAGGTCGTCAAGTTTTTCATCAAAAGGATAATGATAAATGGTCTGTCCATGAGATGAAATCAAATCAGGCTTGCCAAATTCGGAAATTAAGATTTGGCATGCATTTGCAAAACATTCTCCGACGGCAAAATTCATCTGACACAAATCTTTGACTGATGAATCGCCCTTGAAAATTTGAAACAATTTTGCCCTGATATGTTCGGGGTATTTGTAATTTATACCGGAAATAAGTTTGCAAGACAAATCCGGCATAACTTCGCACAAAGCCGCATCAATACTGTCACAAGAAGTCCCGGACATTAAACCTATAATTTTTTTAGACTCCAACATAATATTATAATAATATAAAAAAGCCTGCCGTAGAGCAAGCCTTTTCAACAACTATCCGCCAAAATTTTTTACACTATCCCTAAAAAGCCATCACCTCATTCCTGATGTTATTAATGTAAAACTAAGTAAATAATTTGACAAGCATGAAAAAAATTATTATTTTTTTACAATTGACCATGCCCCATACGTCACTAAGCAAAAATTCGTGTTATAAAATCTTAATGAAGAAAATTTAATGAAATTAGGTTAAAATTTAAGCGATTTTTCATTGACATTATAAAATTACAATTATCGGCATGCCAATAATTTGTAGTAAAATCATGTTATGAAGGAATTTTTGCAAACGAATAAAGTAACTTATAACCTTATGTCATTTACGGGTTTTAAGTCTATGCTTTTGTTTTCATATCTTTTACAGGCGCCTCGATCTTATGAAGAAATAAAGGAATATTTTGCCTCGCATGAATACTTGAACGAAACAATTTCAATTGATACGTTAAGAGTGTATATTTATTCACTTGAAAGGCTTGGCTGCGTAATAGTTAAAGGTAAAAAAGCCGAAGGCTCTAAATATACGCTTGTAAAACATCCGTTCGGACTTAAAATTAATGATGAGCAAATTAAAAGCCTTGTTAAAATATTCAAAACCCTTTTAAAATCAATTGATTTAGATGATTTAATATCGTTGACAAAATTCTTTGATAAAATCGCAAATGAAATTAAAAACGAGGAATTGAAATCGCTTTTGGAAAACATTTCACCTCTTAAAAAAATTAAACCTGAGGTATTGCAAACGCTTTTAAAGGCATGTGAGAGAAAAGATGAGATAAATATTACGTACAAATCACCGAACTCAGGAATAAAATATATTGATGTGCTTGCGCAAAAGCTGATTTTAAAAAACGGTAAAATATATTTGCAAGGCATGAGCCCAAAATATAAAGGCGAAGCCAACTTTATACTTACAAGGATTATTGAACCGCCGGCAATCAAGCTTGAAAAAACAATTGAAGTTAAAGATGAACCCGTTGTTATAGGTTTTGAACTTTACGATAAAAATATTGAATTATCGGACAATGAAAAAATTATATCCGAAGACAGTGAAAAATTAGTCGTAGAAATGACGACAGAAAACACTTTTTATGCAAGACAAAGAGTTTTATCGTTCGGAAAAAACTGCAAAGTTTTGTATCCGCAATCATTTAAAGAGGATGTTATAAGCACCCTCAAAAAAATGAAGGAGGCATACATTGCAGAAAAAATTTAAAGAAAAATATAATGACGGTTGCATAAAAATATTTAAGCTGTTGCAGCTTTTATATGAAGACAAAGCGTATTATAAAGATGTTCTTGCAATATTTTCCGGCGATGAGGAAAAATGCACCGTAACATTGAATAAATTTTTGAACTCATTAAAAGTATTTGGCATTAAAATCAAAAAAGTCAACGGCAAATACAAAATGCAGAATATCCCGTTTTCTTTAAAGTTTTCAATGGACGATTTAAAGTCCGTTAATATGTTAATCAAGCTGAAAGACAATTTGCCAAAGGGAAAAACAAAAAACAATATAGAAGATTTTATCAAAAACATAACAAGAACCTTTGATGACGACACAAATCGGTTGTTTAATGAGATAACATTAAATAAAGATTATTCTTTTTATTATGCAAATGTACGTGAGCAGATAGAAATTTGTGAAAAATTCTGCGAGGAAAAATACAAAATAAACATAAAATATTACAAAGAAAATCACGAATTATCGGCATTTTGCATTCCGCAAAAAGTGATTTATGATAACAGAAGCGCATATTTAAGAGTGTTAAAAATCAAAGAAAATATTTATGAGGATATCCCGACAACCGACATAATATCTGCAGAGCAGGTCGGCAAGACGGAATTTTCGACTGTAGTGTATAAGATAAAAGGCAGGCTGGCACAAGCGTATATATTAAAAGACAACGAAGAATTGCAAAAAGTGTTTCCTGATGGTTCAAAAATAATTGTAAACAGGAATGAGCCGCCAAACAAACTTCTCAAAAGGCTTGCAAGGTACGATTTTGACTGTGTAATCCAGTCGCCGAAAGTTCTGCGTGATATGATGAAAGAGCTAATAAATGACACGTTGAAAAATTACGAAGAATAAATTTTCGCAATTTTTTTTAACATTGAAAGTAATTTTAAAAGTTGCATGATAACATGTAATTATGAGTTATGTACCATTACACTTACACAGCGAATATTCACTGCTTGACGGGGCAATCAGGATAAAGGCTTTGTGCGAATTTGCAAAAGAAAACGACATGCCTGCCGTTGCAGTAACGGATCATGGTGTAATGTACAGCGCAATTGAATTTTACAGAATTGCGAAAGAAACGGGAATAAAAGCGCTTATCGGCTGCGAGTTTTACGTGCATGACGGCGATATAAAAGAAAAAAATCCATCGCATAACCCGCTTTATCACCTTGTTTTGATAGCAAAAGATAAAACGGGCTATATGAACCTTGTAAAATTGGTATCTATAGCACATTGTGAAGGCATGTACTATAAACCCCGTATCAATTTTGAATTGTTGGAAAAATACGGTAGCGGTTTGATTTGTTTATCAGCATGTCTTGGCGGTGAGGTTTTGCAGGATTTACTCAAAAAAGATTATGAAACCGCCAAAGCAGCGGCGCAAAGATACAAAGATTTATTTAAAGAAGATTATTATATCGAGCTTCAAGATCACGGGCTGCCTGAGCAAAAAAGAACAAATCCGGACTTGATAAAAATAGCAAAAGAGCTTGATATAAAAATGGTAATAACGAATGACTCGCATTATTTGAGAAAAGAAGATGCGGATTTGCACGATACGTTATTATGCCTGCAGACAAATGCATTAAAAGATGAACCTAACCGTATGCATTTCCCGAACAACGAGTTTTACGTAAAAACCAAAACGGAATTACGCGATGCCTTTAAGTGGTTGGACAGTGAAACTTTTGAAAAGTGTATTGAAAATACGGTGGAGATAGCCGACAAATGCCACTTAACGCTTTTGGGTGATAAGTCGCCGCTGCCTCATTATGAAGTTCCAAAAGGTCATACCGTTGAAAGTTACTTGGATTTAAAAGTACATGAGGGCTTAAAAGAAAGATACGGCGATGTCCCGCCCGAGATTGAAGAACGTGTCAGATATGAGCTTGGTATTATTGAACAAATGGGATTTTCGGCATATTTTTTAATCACCTGGGACTTTATACATTTTGCCAAAACACATGATATACCTGTCGGGCCGGGCAGAGGTTCTGCCGCCGGTTCAGTCGTTGCGTATGCTCTCGGTATAACCGATCTTGACCCGATTGAGCATCACTTGTTGTTTGAGAGATTTTTAAATCCCGAAAGATACAGCATGCCTGATGTCGATATTGATTTTTGCATCGAACGCAGAGGCGAAGTTATAGATTACGTAACCCAAAAATACGGTGCGGACAAAGTTTGTCAGATAATAACTTTTGGTACTTATGCAGCCAAAGCGGCTATGAAGGGTGTTGCAAGAGTTTTTGACATACCCTATGCAAGAAGTAACTATCTTTCATCATTAATTCCGTCTGAACCTAAAGCAAAGATTGATGATGCACTGCAGCCCGGCATGGAGCTGAAAAAGCTTTATGATGAAGATCCCGAAGTAAAAAAACTTGTCGATATGGCAAAAGCTATTGAAGGGATTAAATATAACGTCGGAACGCATGCTGCGGGTGTAATTATTGCGCACAAACCGTTGAATGAAATTGTGCCGGTTCAACCCTCAAAAGACGGTATTATCGTAACGGAATATCCTATGGCGGATTTGGAAAAACTCGGGCTTTTAAAAATGGACTTTTTAGGCTTGAGAAACCTTACGATGATATCAAAGACGATGAAACTTATAAAGCAAAGACGTGGTGAAGAATTTGATATAAACAAAATTCCGCTGGATGACAAAGCAACTTATGATATGCTGATATCGGGCGACACAGACGGCGTATTCCAGCTTGAATCTACGGGTATGAAAAGACTTGTAAAGGATTTAAGACCTGACGTGTTTGAAGATTTGGGTGCGCTTGTGGCGTTGTTCCGACCAGGGCCATTGGAATCCGGCATGGTTACGGATTTTGTGGAAAGAAAACACGGAAGGCAAAAAATCACTTATGCTCATCCGCTGCTTGAACCTGTTTTAAAAGACACTTACGGAACGATTGTGTATCAGGAACAGATTATGCAGGTATTTCAGGTGCTTGCGGATTATACACTGGGTCAAGCTGACATGGTTCGCCGTATGATGGGTAAGAAAAAGCTTGATGAAATGGCACAACAGAAAGGCAAATTTATTGAGGGTGCCGCAAGACACGGAATGAGCGCAAAGGATGCGGGAGCTTTATTTGAACAGATTGAAAAATTTGCATCATACTGTTTTAACAGGTCGCACTCGGCGGCTTATGCTTTTGTTGCGTATCAGACGGCATATTTAAAATGCCATTATAACATAGAGTATTTATCATGCCTTTTGTCTAGTGTATCAAGCGATCAGGATAAAACGCAATTATATATTGAAGAAGCGCAGAAAAACGGCATAAAGGTAATGCCTCCGGATATAAACAAGTCATATAAAGAGTTTACGCCTGACGGGGATGTAATTAGATTTGGGTTGGCATCAATTAAGCAAGTTGGAGAAGTGGTTGTCGAAAGTATATTAAAAGAGCGTGAAGAAAACGGTGAATTCAAGTCGATTTACGATTTTTGCAAACGTGTCGATTCAAAATGTACAAACAAGCGTGTACTTGAGGGGTTAATCAAGTCAGGTGCGTTTTCAAACTTAGAAAAGAGCAGAAAACAATTACTTGAGAATTTGGAATACATAGTATCAACGGCGAATAAGGAAGCGCAAGCGAAGGAAATGGGTCAGGTGAGCTTATTTGCGGGGCTTGAGGACAATGAAGACTTTTCGGCAACGAATTTTCAACTGGCGGGTTCGGATGAGGAATTTGACCAAAGACAATTACAGATGTTTGAGAAGGAGTTTTTGGGATTTTATGTCACAAGCCATCCGCTGTCTACGATAAGGGATAAGCTGCCGTTTTTAATGACGCATAAGATTTCTGAGATATCTGAATTAGCGAATGACAAATTAGTAACTATATGCGGATTGGTGACAGGTGTCAAGCAAATTCCGACGAAGAAAGACCCGTCTAAATTTATCAAGTTTGTAAGTATAGAGGATTTAACGGGGAAGATAGAGACTATATGCTTCAATAATAAGATAAGCGAATTTGGGTCGATGCTGGATGCTGAACAGAGGGTAATCATATCGGGCAGAGTAAGCAGAAGGAATGATGAAGAAGCGCCGACGCTTATAATAGAGAATGTAAAGCCGGTGGACAATTCGAATGTATTTACGATAATACTTGAGGAAGATTTAAGTTTTGAGGAGTTAGTATTATTAAAGCAGATAATGTGTGATAATACGGGGTCAGATCCTGTGGTTATAAAGTTAAAGGATAATGATGAGTTTGTGAAGGTGCTTTGCGCGTCGATGTTTTGGGTTGACACGAGTAACGAGTTGGTGCACACGCTCAAGGACAGGTTTAAGGATAAAGTGACAATAGATGTAAAATCGCTGGATAATGAGGAATTAGCTGCGGCATAAAAAAGGTATTGCAAAAAAAGTTTTAGCATGTAAGATAGAGATATAAGCGGGGGTAATTCAGTGGTAGAATGCTTCCTTGCCAAGGAAGATGTCGCGAGTTCGAGCCTCGTCTCCCGCTAATAAAAAAGAACCCTTTTAGGGTTCTTTTTTATTAGCCAAGATACGGGCGAGAACTCGGCTTTTGCGAAGCAAAATAGCGATACAAAGCGAACACACGCAGGCGTTAGCCGAGTAGTTGTGAGCCTGTATCCGTAGGCACGCAGTGCCGTAGGTGTGAGAGCCTCGTCTTTTTAAATAAAAAACTTTTGGTTCTTTTTTATTAGCCAAGATATGGGCGAGAACCCGCCTTTTGCGAAGCAAAATAGCGATATAGCGGATTTGCGGACGGACGGAGCGAGTCCGGATAGAGAGTGAATTGAGCCAACTGCGGCAAAGCCGCAAAGGCGAAACTTCACGAGCGTGGAGCAAATCCAAGACAGCGCAAGTGAGCAGAGGGCGAAACAGGTTCCAGGTGAGCAGCGTAGTCCCAATGTGAGCGCAGCAAGACGCGAACGAGGAGCTTATTAGTCTTTTTTAAACCAAACGATATCGCCTTTTTTAAGCTCTTTAGCGAATTTTTTGATTGCGTCGTTATCAACGCGTACACAGCCTAAAGAGGCGTATGTTCCTAAGCTGTTGAAGTTATTATTACCATGCAAAAATTGACCGTTAGTGCAGTAAGTTTCACCTGTTTTTGGGTCAACTTTGAAAAGAACAATCAAGTTTGGACCGTAAGCTGCGGGATTTTTTTTGCGTTTTGAGCCGTAAGCATTTTGATACGGGTATTTTTCTATCCAGGCGACCGATTTAATCATAGGGGTAGTGGGGCAACTTTTTTTGCCCGAAGCAACGGCATAAACTTCAGTCGCATGCCCTTTGTCATCGTACTTGTATAATCTGTTTTGGTTCAAGTCAATAACGATTTTGGCGATGCGTTTTTCGCCTGCGATAAGGAGTTCGGGGTTGGGTGCATCAAGTAAGTATTCGGGGTTAGAAGTACCTTTTCTGATATCAACGACCTGCTCACTAAGTGTATTAGAGGTGTGTTCAAACACGTCAGTTTTAAGGGTTTTTGCATATACGGCGCCGGTAGTAATAATCGGGAATGATACTGCGAATAAAGTTTTTCTAAGAGAGCTGTTTAATCTAATCATAATTTAGTAAAACCGTGTAAAAAATAAAATTGCTAAAGTGTTAAGATAAATTAACAGGAAAAGACGACTTGACAGCGGATAATTTTCTTAATAGAATAGAGCATGTGACGCCGGCATAGCTCAACGGTAGAGCAACGGTTTTGTAAACCGTAGGTTGTAGGTTCGATTCCTATTGCCGGCTATTAACCTGATAAGCCCTTGTGGCTCAGAGGTAGAGCACTC
>CANQML010000021.1 GCA_947624935.1 Candidatus Gastranaerophilales bacterium | reverse complement strand
AAAAATGCCGCGGTATTCATATCCATACCGTCATTTAAGTGCTCAACGACAAACTGTGAAAGCTTTTTGTCTTGCAACAGGCTCGTGTATTGCTTAACTCTTTGTGTATCGGTTTTACCTGCATTGACTCCATCCGTTAATTTAACGGATTTTAAAATGCCGAGAGCATTTTCGGGGTTAAGTCCTTCTGTTTCAAAAATCTGTTTTGCAAGCGGCAAGTTGTCGATTTCAATCGCCCAAAGAACATTCCCAATATTTTGCATAAGATTTTCATTATTGTATAGTTTTTCATCGGAACAATACAAATTAATAATCTTAGTTCTTGCTTTTGCCAGCTCAGATCTGCCGGTCGACGCGATAAGGTTCCCGATATTTTGCATTACATTTTCGTTATTGTACAGTTTTTCATTAGAAGTGTACAAATTCATAATCTCAATTTTTGCTTTTGCGCTCTCAGAGGTGTCTGTGCAAAAAAGAATAGCCCGGCTGATTTTTATAATATTTTCGTTATAATACAGTTTTTCATTGGATAAAATTGTTTTTGCCACTTCTAAACTCTCAGGCGTGTCAGAATATTCTATAAAGTCTTTAATATATTTCATGATATTTTTGTTATTGTAGAATTTTTCATTTGATAGAATTGTTTTAGCTATTTCTATCTGTTCAGGCTTTTTGGCAGAACTAATAATGTCCCCGATTTTTTGCATAACATTTTCGTTATTGTATAGCTTTTCATTAGAACAATACAAATTCATAATCTCAGCTCTTGCTTTTACACTCTCGGGGGTGTCGGTAAAAAGGATAATGTTCCCTATATTTTTCATAATATTTTCATTATTGTACAGCTTTTCATTAGAAAGAATTGTTTTTGCAATTTCTGCACTCTCAGGGGTGTAGGCATCCAAGATAATATTCCCGATATTTTGCATAATATTTTCATTATTGTAGAGTTTTTCATTGGAACAATACAAATCCATTATCTCAGCTTTTGCTTTTGCACTCTCAGGGGTGCGGGTATTATCGATAATGAACTCTATATCTTGCATAAGATTTTCGTTATTGCAGAGTTTTTTATCGGATAATATCATATCCGCAACTTGAATGTTATTTTTGTTTAATTTAACATCAATACCTCTTTTTTTTAACTTTGCTTGTATTTTTGCTTTTGCAGAATTTTTATCATCATATTGACGTTCAAAAGTATCACCCGTAAAGGTTTGACGGCGTATTTGCGGTCTGTAGTTATTGAACATTAAACATCTTATTGGCGAGATTAACATAATTTATTTAAAGACACTAAAATTATAAATTGCCCAAAATGTAAAATTTATTAAGAAAAGTTAATTAAAAAACCGACCTTGCGGTCGGTTTTTATTACCCTCTGATTTTGAGTTTTTTAACCAAATCCCTGTATTCGTCGAGATTTTGGTCTTTGATGTAAGAAAGTAATCTTTTTCTCTTACCAACCATCATCAAAAGACCTCTTTTGGTGGCGAAATCTTTTTGATTGGTTTTCAAATGTTCGGTAAGTTCATTGATTTTCTTACTCATCATCGCAACTTGAACGGCAGCAGAACCTGTGTCTTTTTCGTCTTTACCGTACTTTTTGATGATTTCTTTTTTGTTTTCTTTTTTCAAATTAATTGACATATTGTTTTCCTTTTTGTTGAGTGATTTTGGCGTAAGCACTCTACAAAGGTTATTTTAATATATCAAGAAAAAATTGCAAGGGGTTAAACATTTCTTGCAGTATAATAAGCTTTCAATGCAGATAAATTAGCAAAATCAAATTGATTTTTTGCACAAGACCAGTCGACATTAGCATCGAATAATGATTTTGCCGATAAATTATATTTTTTAAACGCGTCACTAAATTGTGTAGAATCTTTACCGTAAGTATTTGTAGCGTATTCAAGGTTTTTAAGTGCGTTGTATTCCGCATTTTTCATCAAATTATATTGTTCAAGCGCCGCATAATATTTTTCTTCAGCTTCATTTTTCTTTTGTTCTTTTTCTAAAGCCCAACCTTTTACGGAATCTTTTATTTTTTCACTGTCATCTTCGGATTTTTGTAAAAGCAAAGCACGCTGAAAAGTAAACGCAGAACCCAATCTTAAAGCATTTTTAAGATAATCATCGTAAGACATAAAGTTTTTGAACGGTGATGCGTTGTATTGCTGTTCTGTTAAAATTTTCTGCTCAACTTTAGCCATAGTAATCCTCGTAATTATATAAAGTAATTTTTTCGGAAAAAATTGCCTTTTTTGTTAAGAATTGTAACTTGCTATCACTCAAACACACTGCCAAAGGGGCTTCAACCGAAATGATTAAATGTATAAAGCCAGCTTTAGAAAAGTAACAGACGTATTAATTATTAAAAAAAAATAAATATAACTTGTTTATTGCGATTGATAATTTATAATGTAAAATATAAAGGGGAAAATTTATGAAGAATAACAATCCGTTTAATAAAGACGCACAGCCCGAAATAAAAGAAACAGCCGAAGAAAAAGTCGAAACATCACAAAACGACGAAAAGGTCGAAAATACCGAGCAACAGCAGTCTGATAAATTACAAGAAGAATACGACAAGCTTAATCAGCAGTACATAAGACTTGCGGCAGATTTTGACAATTTTAGAAAACGTCAGGAGCAGGAACGTGAAAGTCTTTTGAAATTCGGAACGGAAAACGCGCTCAAAAAAATGGTCGATATTATAGACAATTTTGAGCGCGGAGAAAAAGCGCTTGAAAAAACCGAAGATTGCAAACAGGTTAAAGATAGTTTTAATCTGGTTCATAAGCAGGTTTTAGACGTATTGCAAAAAATGGGATTGGAAGAAATAGACGCGGAAGGCAAAGAGTTTGACCCGAATTTTCACGATGCGGTTATGCAAACGCCCACAAGCGAATACCCCGAACACACAATTATTACCGTAATGCAGAAAGGTTACAAAATGGGGGACAAAGTTTTAAGACCCGCACTTGTAAATGTTGCAACAGCTGAGGAATTATGACGGATTATTACGAAATACTGGGAGTATCAAAAGACGCAACCAAAGATGAAATAAAATCAGCTTTCAGAAAAAAAGCAAGACAATATCACCCTGATGTTAACAAAGCACCCGATGCCGAAGAAAAATTCAAAGAGCTCGGAAAAGCTTATGAAACCTTAATGGACGACAATAAACGTGCGACTTATGACAGGTTTGGCGAGGACGGATTAAAGAACGCAGGATTTGACACATCAGGGCCGTTTGCGGGCGGATTTGGCGATTTGAACGAAATTTTCAATTCGTTTTTCGGCGGGTTTGGGTTTGGCACACCTGATCCGAATGCTCCGCAGCGTGGCGACGATTTAAGACTTGATATAGAAATTGAGTTTGAAGAAGCGATTTTTGGTGTGAATAAAGAAGTTAAGTTTGACCATTTGGAATTATGCCCCGATTGTAGAGGAACAGGCGCGGCAGGTGGCGCAAAACCCGTAGTTTGCCCGACATGTCACGGTACGGGTCAGGTTCAAACGGTAGCCCGCACACCGCTTGGCGCATTCACACAAATTACGACATGCCCGACATGTCACGGAACAGGTCAAAAAATCGAAACCCCGTGTCCTACCTGCAAAGGTTACGGCAGAATAGAAAAAGAAAAGAAAATTGAAATAAAAATCCCAGCAGGCGTTGATAATTTTTCTAAAATACGCGTGGCAAGAGAAGGTGATGCAGGCACTAATGGCGGAAATGCAGGCGATTTGTTTGTTGTATTGCATGTCAAACCTTCTAAATACTTCAAGCGTGACGGGTTAAATATTTTCAGCGAAATCGAAATTTCGCCCGCTCAAGCAGTTTTAGGCGATGAAGTTGTCGTTAAAACAATCGAAGGCGAACAAAAAATACGAATACCTGCAGGTATACAAAGCGGAAACACTGTAAGACTTAAGGGCATGGGTGTACCGATTATCTCAAAACCCTCTCAAAGAGGCGAACACATAATTATTGTTACTGTAAAAACCCCGACAGGATTGAGCGAAGAAGAAAAAAATCTGTATAGAAGGCTTTATGAATTAAGCTTGAACAAAAAATCCGAGGACTCATTAATTTCAAAAGTCAAAGGAGTATTTAACAATGCGTAAGTTTTTATTAATTTTATTTATGGCGTTTTTAAGCGTTTTGCCGTCTTATGCGGCGAAAATTCCCGAAAATATGCAGCAGTTTGTTGAAAAAACTTTCCCGAATACCACGTTCAGATTTGACGGGGTAATAGTTTTGCCTGATGCGACGATATATTTGCCGTTATTTCCTGCAAAACCATTGGAAGTAGAGGAAGTCAAGATTCAATCAACAATTCCCACGGGAAAAACTCTGGCGCAAAAGCCGGAAATAGTAATTTTAAATAACGATTACGTATTGATGAAAGTGATAAACAGCAATGACGGTCACAAGACTCTCCTTGCACCCTCGACCTTGCCTAATCAGATTACAAGCGGGCTTTTACCGCAGGATATGCTCGTTCCCAAAGGTCTTATTATCCCCGAAAACCTGAAAGGAATTATAGGCAATCTCAATTTGGAAACGGCGGAAAACCCGAATTTGAAAGTCGATGTTTTGCAGTCTAAAAGCGGAAATAAAATCAACAGTATAATTCCCGAGCTGAAAAATAAAACTTTTTATGTGGCAACGGGGTATTCAAAAAACATTCAGGTAATAAATTCCGAAAACAAATCTCCGGCTTACGCTTTGGCGCAAACACATGTTCCAAACGATATGAAAGGTTACGACAACAAATTTTTGCTTGTAACGTCTTTTGGAAGTTCGGCGATGAACGTTATTTCACTTGCGGATGAAGATATAATCAAGCAAATCCATTTCAATTCTCAGCCCGATGAAATTTTGATTGACGGCGATATTGCTTATGTTTCAAGCGCTGAAGATGCAAGCATTTACATCGTAAATCTTGACACCATGACACTTTCAAAACAGATTAAAATAAACGGCATGTGCGAAAAACTTACGTTGAACGACAATAAGATTTTTTATTTTGACAAAAAAACAAACGAAATTTGGGCGGTCGAGCTTGACAATAACTATTTGCTGAAAGATATCGGTAAATTCCCGAATGTTTCAAAAATAGCTTACGCAAACGGCAAAATTTACATAACAAGCAGAACAAAAAACAGGCTTGCGATAGTGGATTATGAGAAAAATGAGCTTGTAAAAGAAGTTAAAATCTGTGAAAAGCCTGTTGATATGATTGTAAACGGTGACAATTTGTTTATACTCGGTGCAATTGATAATATAATTCAAGTTATAGATACAACAACCGATGAAATGACCGATACAATTTATTTGGGCACAAAGGGATTTTCAACAAATCTTGACAGAATTGATAACACAAATCTTGCAATAGTGTCGGATTCAAGAGCGTCTGTTTATTGTGTGCTTGATATGTCAACAAAGCGGATTGTAAAAAACAGTGCGATAGAAGTTCCCATAAGAACGATTGTCGTAACAGACAGAGTAAAGAAGATAAATGATTGAATTTGACCCGACAACACAAGAAGTCTTAAACACGCTTGAAAAAACGCAGAAAGAATTTTGGAACATATCCCGCGTAACGGGGGAATTTTTGTACACGCTTATAAAATCCGCAAACTGCAAAAATGTTCTTGAAATCGGCACTTCAAACGGATATTCCGGGATTTGGCTTGCAAAAGCGCTAAAAGATACGGGCGGAAAGCTTACCACGATAGAATTTTACGAAAAGCGCCACAAAGTTGCATCGGAAAATTTCAAAAAATGCGGCGTTGACGATATTATTACGGTCAAAGAGGGTTCTGCCGTAAAGATTTTAAAATCAATGCCCGAGGATTACAAAATAGATTTTGCTTTTGTCGATGCCAACAAACAAGAATATATTGAGTATTTCAAACACATAGACAAGCACTTAACAAAGGGCGGATATTTATGCTGTGATAATGTACTTTCGCACAAAGAAAAGGTCAAACCCTTTATTGAAAGCATTTGTGCCGACAAAAACTATGAAAACGTTGTGCTTGACCTTCCTGCAGGATTGTCGGTCGCACGTAAAATTGCTTAACCATTTTTAACATGTTACTTGATTAATAAAATTTTTAAGATATTATAATATTACTAGTAAAGGAAAAAGTTATGTCAAAACAATGTGAAATTTGCGGTAAAAAACCGATTAAAGCAGCGAAATTAACATTTTCGCATAAACAAATTGTTCATACGCAAGAACCTAATCTGCAAACCGTAAAAGCTGTTGTTAACGGTCAGACAAAGAGAATTAAAGTTTGCACATCTTGTCTGAGAGCAGGAAAAGTTCAAAAAGCCGTATAATTTGTTTAAAAAAAGACCCCGAATGGGGTTTTTTTATTAAGTGTTGTAACGATAAAACTTGTAATTATTTGTAATTTTGGTCTGAATTTAATAAAATATAAGTGGGAAATTGTTGAGGGATATGAGTAATGAATGAATCAAACACATTATCACCACAGGAAGTAAGAGCTATCTTAAATGCCGACAACAAGGAGATTGTAGACTTGTGCAGGCAGGCATCTGTTACACCTAAAAAAAATGCAAAAGGTCAAACGTATTTTTCTTATGATGAAGTGAAACATTTAAGAGAAGTGCAAAAAAAGCTTCCTATGAACGGAGTTCAAAGCATTTTGACATCGTTAAGGGATATGGAATCAAGCTTAAGCACAAAGATTGCAAACGTAATTGACGAAAAGCTTGAAGGCATGGACGAGGTTGTTGTGGAATTAATCCGCTGCAAAACGGATAACGAAACCCTTAAACAAAAAATTATTGACTTGAATAAAGAAGTTTATCAACTGAAAAATGAATTAAACAGCTTTAAACATGTAGGACTTGGAATTTATACAAAAAAAGAAAGACATATTTGGGAATGATGGCAGTAAAAGAAGAATTAACAACAAACATTGAAGAAAGAAATAAAGCACTAAAGCTTGCGATAGAAAAAATTGAAAAAGATTTCGGCAAAGGTTCAATAATGAAGCTCGGCGACAAGGCGACCGTGAATGTCGATGCGATACCGACAGGTTCTCTGGCGCTGGATATAGCGCTCGGGGTTGGCGGAATACCCAGAGGAAGAATTATAGAAATCTACGGCCCTGAAAGCTCCGGTAAAACGACACTGGCTCAGCACATTGTTGCGGAATGTCAAAAACGAGGCGGGATTGCGGCATTTGTTGACGCAGAACACGCACTTGATCCGGAATATGCAAGAAATTTGGGCGTTCAGGTTGACGATTTATTGATATCTCAACCCGACACAGGCGAACAGGCGCTTGATATAACAGAAGAACTTGTACGCTCGGGCGCAGTTGATATTGTCGTTGTGGATTCCGTTGCGGCACTTGTTCCAAAAGCCGAAATTGAAGGTTCAATGGAAGATCAGCAGATGGGCTTGCAGGCTCGTTTGATGTCAAAAGCTTTGAGAAAATTGACAGGCGTAATCGGTAAAACAAACACGACCGTTATTTTCATCAACCAATTACGTATGAAAATCGGTGTTATGTACGGAAACCCCGAAACAACAACCGGCGGCAACGCACTCAAATATTATGCGAGCGTCAGAATGGAAATCAGACGCGTCGAAGGATTGAAAGGCGAAAACGGCGATGTCGGAAACCATGTCAGAGTAAAAGTTTTGAAAAACAAAGTTGCACCGCCATTTAGAACAGCGGAATTTGATATTATTTTCGGGAAAGGTATCTGCAAAATCGGTAACATCTTAGATGTTGCGGTTAATCTTGATATTGTTAAAAAAGCCGGTGCATGGTTCAGCTTTAACGATGAAAAACTCGGGCAGGGCAGAGATAAAGCAAAAGAATTTCTGTCGGAAAACCCCGATATTCTTGCCGAAGTTGAAAAGTTAGTCAGAGAAAAACTGGCACAACAATAAAAATGTAAACATTTGTAAAACCTGCGATTAAAATTTAGCAAAATTTTTCTTGTTTGAATTTAATATAATCGTAGAAAATTTGGAGGTAAACGATGCAAGTTAATGCAATTAGTTCATTTAATTCAATCAATAGAGTAAACAAACTTCAACATTTTGAAGGCAGAAAAAAACAAAATCATGTACCGCAATCTAACGGATTTATGCATGGTTTGAAAGGTTATGTAATACCGTTGGTTATGGTGACATCACCTATTGCTATGCAATCATGTCACGATATTGATGTTTCTGCGTTTGCAGAAGCAGATGCAACCATTGTAACAGGTGGTAACTGCGGTAACAAACCCGAAAAGAAATATCCGAGCGTTTTGGATTCATTAAATTACTATCGTTACATAATCGGTGTTCCGTCAGATAGTGACGTAGACGGTAAAATGGCAGACGGTATGGTAACAAACTTTTTCGGTCAACAAGAATACAGAAACAAACCGAGTATTGAGCTTAAATTTGACAAAGAAAATACCGAAGAATATGGAGACGATGAACGGGTATTTTACAAAAAGATAGAAACTGATAACGGTGTAAAAACAGAAACTCCGTTCCCGCTGGAATTATTAAAAGCAGGTAACCCGTATACATTTGTAGACAAAGACGGCAATGAAAGAAGCGGTGTACCTTGTGTCAAAGTAGGCGATATGGTAATGCATTCAAGAGGCGGAAACGAAGTCGCTATATACAAACTGCAGTCAAGCGGTGAATATAACGGCAAATTCCAAGAAGTATGCACTTTAACTAAAGGTTACGAAGACGATGCCGTATTTATGGATTTTCCAGACGGAATGGAAACTGAAATTATTAACACGAAAGCAACCGTAGAACCAAAAGAAGATGTCTACGACGGCATTTAATGAAGTTGAAAGACGCATTTGCTGCAATGAGCTTTCGGATGTAGTACAAGGTTATCTTCCAAATCGTACATCTTTTCAATCTTACAAATTAACGGAGCGCCGCATTTTGGACATTTAAGTCCGCCCGCTCCGTTAAGTATTAGCTCTTTTAAACTTTCAATAACCTGAAATGACACAACATCATTTTTAAAATCTTTTTCCAATCGTCTTAATTCCTCAGGATGGCATTTAAGACCTTTTGCCAAGTTCTGTCTGACAGTTACAGACAAAAACAAATCTTTTCCGGCTTCAATATCTTCTATTATGCTGACATCAATATTGGATTTTAAAGCCAGCCCCTTTGGTGAAAGCCCTAAATTATCCCTTTTTTCCTGAACAAATTGTGCAAGAGTTTTTTTCATAACCGAATTATAACATAAAAAAAGAACTCCCTTTCGGGAGTTCTTTAATTCCAATCTAATGTGGCATTTGCTGTCGCCTCTGTTCTAAGTATTTCCTTCAACGCATTAAAGTTGTTTCTTGCCAGGCTTCTTGCATCACCAAGGTTATCTTGCTTTTCTTTATAATATCTGTCAGCTTCACCTAAACCTTGAGTGTTGAAATCATTGTGTACAGATTTATAAGTTGTCATAAATGTACCGTTTTCTCTGTCAATTTTACCCATATCGCCGTCCCAGATAAATGCATACTCTTTGCCTTTAACTTCAATCAATACGCCGTCATAGTTATCAGGTTCCTCATCTGAGCCGAGGTTATAGCCTTGTTTTTGACTTAAACGGACAAGCTCTTCGCCTTTATCGTCTTTAACAATAACATTACCGTTTTCATTGAACAATTTGCCTGAAATCTCTTGTCCAAATACTTTCATCTTAACTTGAGGATTGCCGTTTGTAATATTATTCAAGTCACCGCGTTCTACAAGTTCAAAAGAAAAATTAGTATTTTTTGCAAAGTCGTTTTGTTCGTTTGTATAGGCACCCTGACCGACTTTCAAATCCAAAAGCAGGTTATTTTCACTAATTTGCATCGGTTCTTGCGCATCATTAAATCCCATTGCAGAAACCAAGGTCTTCATAGCGCCAAGCGCAGAATTTTCTTTAACCTGAACGCTGTCACCAACTTTGTGCGTAAACCCGTTATCAACAACTACTTGTGGTGCACCGTTCTTATCTTCAAAGTGGAGTTTTTCATCGTCGCATTTCAAATCAGGTTTAAGAACGTCAATGTATTTAATTACATCACCCGCAGGAATTTGAGATGCGCTGTCAAGGTATAGTTTTATACCGTTTTGACCTTCGGGAACATTAATATAAGCGTTGCCTGTACCGTCACTCGATTTTTCGGCGCCATAACTAAATTTTACGCCGTCAGATGTTTTTCTTGAAAAATCAAGCGCTGTAAGTCTGGCTTTTTCACTATCTCTCAATAGGTCGTTAGCATTAATAGCCGCATCAAAATCTTCATCACTCATATTCAAAATTTTACATCTGTTATTAACAACTTCAAAAGATTTGGGATTATACTCTAATTCAGCCTTAGCACCGATATCCGGCAAATCATCATCCTCAGATGAGCAAGAGGCAAACACGCCAAGCGCGCAAGCGGCACCTTTTAAGACAATAATAGCTCCGCCTGTAACTGCTTCACCGAACTCTTTAACGAAATTTTTCGAATGATGGTATACATTATTAAGAAGTCTTTTCCATGCAGGGTCAGCTTCTCTGATTTCACCGAATCTTGCCGCTAATTCTTCGTTAGATAAAGGTTTTACACCGTCAACAGTAACACCTTTTGTAAGGTCTTTCCCTTTGTTTCCGTTCAAACCGCCTTGTAATTCGGCTTTTTCGGCAGCTTTTTTCGCCGCTTCAACTTCTGCCTGCATTTCTGGTGTCATTTCAACATAGTTTTTGAGTTCTTCACTTTTCTTTGAAAAATCTGAATAATTAGAAAAATTAAATTGACCGCCCATTTTGAATCTCCTTTCACTAGAGCCTATAACCTTCTATATTCCCTTATAACGGCAAAAATTATTTTTTCTTTAATATAAATTTCAAAAATAATATATTTGGAGTAACTGTTTTTCTTGATATACTTGAATTTTAGCGGGGAAAAAATCGTTTTAACAATTTGTAACAATTAACACTTGAAAAAAGAGAAAAAGCGGTTATAATAAAGATACGGGACATTGAAAATGGGGACGTTCGGATTAGACAGGACGCCTGATTGATACAGATTGCGTGTCCGAGCGCTGTTCTCGGATATCAACGAGCAAACAAATTAAATGCTAACAACGTAGTTGAAGCAAAATTCCCCTGCTATGCAGAAGCAATTGCTGCGTAAGGGCGGATTCCCATGGAATCCAGCTTGCCGATGACATGGGGCTAGGGATGCAAGCTGCAGTGTGTTGACGACGGTAGACACATCAAGGTAACCGTTAAAGGTTAAGCATTTCCGCAAAAAATGCTTTGGTTTGTTTAAGGGTATTGATACTTTCCCGAACAATCCGAGAGAATAAGTATCTACACACGTAGAGGTTTGTGTTAATCCGTTTTGGACGTGGGTTCGAGTCCCACCGTCTCCAAAATTTTTTGAAAAAATAATCTTATTTATTTTAAATACTTATCTAAAATTGCTTGTTTTTTCTGCTTTGAGTCATCTATTATTACTTGGGCTTTCCTAATTTTATTTTCTAATTCTTCAATTTGAGACACTATATTTTCTTGTATATATATTGGTGGTACCGGAATTTTAATACTTGCAATAGTCTTTATTGACAACTCTATTTGTCCGCTTTGACCGGTAGCCATTTTTTCAATATTTTTAAAACCAATATTATAATATAGCTGATACAATGTATATAAAGGCAACAATTTTGTACTGTCTAACCGCAAAATAGTCACATGACTATCAACTAAATAATTTCCTTCTAAATTAAAAATATTCACTCTGCCGGCAGTCCCAACCCCCGTAGAATTTATTAATAAATCATTTTCTCTTAACAATCGTTCATCTATAGTTGTATTTTGGGCATAATATTTGTTTTTTAAATCAAACTCTCTTAGCCCCCTTATTTGTCCTGATTTTAATATTATTGTGTCAGTTTCATCTATAGAATATTTGGGAGATTTTCCTCTTTTTAATAAAATTGAAAAATCTTCTAATTTTTTATACTCAGCTTCTATCGTAGAAATTTTTTTAATTTTATCTTTTAAATTTAGAATCTCGCGTTCTTGTTTTTTATTTTCTTTTTCAATTTCACTAATTTCATCAACAATTTTTTGCTGAACATCAAGTGGCGGAAGCGGGATTTTAAATTTCTTCAAGTCGTCAATATAAACATGTGGTTGAGCATTACCCTTTTGTAAATCAAATATATCATTTTGCCTACATTTCATTATTTCATAAATATACTTAATTTTTACATTTTTTTCGTTACAAGATACTATTGTAGAACAATCAGAAGCCCATATCGGCTTATCCCAAAAATTGACAAAACCAGAATTTGCACCTGAGGCACTTATTGTAATCACATTAGGATTTCTATTTGCAATATTATGATAATAAGCAAAATCAGTACCACCAGCAACAACGGGTATATCACCATTCTTTGCTTCTTGTTTTGTAATACTTTTACCTTTTTCAAAAACTAAATCCCCGATATTGCCGATTTCTACGATATCCCATTTGCTTTCAATTTTAACTTTTTTTTTAGAACTTAGGTTAATATTTTTTTCAAAATCAACCCTATCAAAAGTCATCATATCAATCAAATTTATCCTTGAAATATTTTCTTTTAATTCTTCATCTATATCAAAATCCCGGTCATTATTAAAAGCTTTATAAATATAAGTACTTGCCTTCTTTGGATTATCAAAAGAATTTATATCAAATAGTTTTGTACATTCATCAATAGACTTGTTCCTTTGGATAGCATGGATTCCTTCATTACCTCTACGATTAGAAAATTCATAGCCTAAGAATTGTTTTTCTGCCTCTTTTTCGCCTGTTTTAACTATTACAAGTTTTTGAGTGTAGCAAAGAATAAAATAATAAATTTTTTCTTTTTCAAGATTTATAACTTTGTTCCAAAAATCTTTATCTGATTTTATTTTGTTTGAATATTCTTTGAACAAATCATGATTTTTGACTTTATCATTTGGCTTTTTGTCTAACAAAGTCAAATAATCTTCAAATGACAAGCCTTCCCATACATAATTTATATATTTTGCAATTGGCGTTTCAATACTATTGATTGTAACATCTGTATGAGTGGAAAAGAATTTATCAACGCATTTTTCAAGATTAGTACATTCATAATTGTTTCTTCTGCGTAAGAACAATACAACTGTATTTGTTCCTGTCGCCATGAATGTATTTGAGCCAAGTTCTGTTATTCCGACTATTTCAAAATACTTAAGCAATATCTCCCTTGTTTTTGTATATATACCGGTGTTTGTAAGTATTGAACTCGGTAAAATTATACCTGCAACACCACCGTCTTTGAGTAGTTGTTTTGTTCTTTCAACAAACAAACATTCTATTTCAGATGAATTATCTGTTAATTTGTTATATAAATCAAAATCTTTCTCTGTATAGTAATCCCTTGTTGTTTGTCTAAATGCAGCCACTGAATATGGCGGATTGCTCAAAATTATATCAAATTGTTGATTATCTTTTGAATTGTCGTCATTTTGTTTGTGTAACTTGCCTTTATAATCCTTTGTATT
Source organism: Candidatus Gastranaerophilales bacterium (assembly GCA_947624935.1). Classification (GTDB taxonomy): domain Bacteria; phylum Cyanobacteriota; class Vampirovibrionia; order Gastranaerophilales; family Gastranaerophilaceae; genus SIG32. Next base: position 10,859 of record CANQML010000021.1, on the reverse strand, counting down.
TACGAAATTTCCAAGTCCGTCACTCAAAATTACATTTGCTAAACCATCGCCATGTAAATAACAACCAACCTTACCAACTTTTACAAGTCTGTAATCTTTTTCTATGCCGTAAACATAATCTGTTGCCCAGTCGTAAGGGTCGCTTTTCCAATTTTTAATTTTCTTTGATGTCGTTTCAATGTATTTGTTTAGCGACTTTTTATCTATCATAGCTTGTACTTCATGCATATATTCTGTTATGAAGTGTCCTGAGCCTGCTGCATAATCTATCATATATGGTAACAATTCACCATTTTTTTGTTTTAACTTTTCATCAACAATTTTTTCTAACGGTAAACTCTTAATTATAAATTGTGCAATTGGAACAGGTGTAAAAAACTGACCTGCTTCTTGCTTTAAACCTGTTGTTAATAACAATTCAAAAAAATCTGATAAATACTGTTGTCTTTTATTGTATCTTATACGATAACCTTGTAAAAGCTCAACAACTTCTTTAACAATTTTTGCATTTTCAACAAACGAATCGTGGTCATAAACCTCTTTAATAGCAAATTCGTTATTTTTCTCAAGTCTTAATGTATTTATTTCTTTTAATAATTCGTCTTTTATTTCTTTAGATAAATTTTTATATTTATTTTCAAATTCATTTTCGTTAAAATCGCTGACTATTCTTGATAAGAATACTTCCATGCCATTTTTATATAAATCAGTTAATCGCAACTGAAATTTCACATGGTCGTCAATACCCTCTTTCCATTGAAAATCAAGTTCTTCATCATCATGTTTTGAGGTTTCATCATAAACTTTGCATAAAAATAAAGTAAAAATTTTATTGAAAGCATTGCCCTTATCTGAAACAACATTATGTCTTAAAATTTCAAGAAAACGATTGAATATAAAACTTGAGTCTTCTTGGTTAATAGGTTTTAACTGGCTTTTAACTAATGCTTTGCTTTCAAAACAATAAGGTTTAACCCAAGTTTCAAAAATACCATTGTCTTTTGTTAATTTATTCCATTTATCGTAGAAATCTTTAACATCGCCACTTCTATAATCATCTTCAATTTTTACAATTTCATTCTTATATACAAATTCTTTTCCTTGCAATTCTGACGTATAAAGCATAATAACATCAGCTTTATTGCTAAATTTAAAGTATGTGAATAATTGACCTCCGTCTTTGTTTAATTTTGCAATGGCTTTGTCAAATTCTTTGCCGTAAGTTTTACATTCAATAAGCAAGTATTCAGAACCATCATCACGAGTAACGCAAATATCAAGCCTGCCTGATGTACCATGACCAGCCGCCCATGTCTTTTCTAATATTATATTTTGCGGTTTATAGCCTTTTTCAAGTAATCTATCAACACATTCTAAAACAACCCAATTTTCATCTTGTGAAAAGTTTTGAGTAGTCTTACAGTCAGCACCGATTAAATTCCCGTAACAAATTTTTTCTCTTGAAAAATCAACTTCAATAGAGTATGAAAAATTAGGATATTTCTTTTCATAAATATCCACAGTACCATTTTTAGGTATAAATCCTAAAAAAATTAAAAAATCCTTCTTTTCCACAAAACCTCTTTATTTTTTAATGTTATTATTTTAGCATAGTTAATTTAATAAGGCAATAATTTATAATTGATTAAAAGGATTACATATTTAGAGCTAATTTAAGTAAAAACTAAACGCCGATTATAGCAAATAGTATAAAATACTTTTTAAGCAGATTTTAATGTCAGTTTGCCATTTGACACGTCCCAGTTATCAGAAAGTTTGTAAACTTTAAATGTGCCGTGTTCGCCTTTGCCTGATTCTGCTTTGTGGTTTGAGTAAATCCCCCAGCCCAAATTGTCTGTCGTGTCGGAAAGCCCTTGACCATATCCGTTTGTAATCACAATATGTCCGGCTTCACTTTCATACTTGCCTCCTTCCGGTATGAATACTACCACATACCCCGCAGGTAATGAGTTTATATCCGATGAATTTATTTTCCTTGCGGTGTCGTTTCCTGTTTCAATATATTCAACAGGCGTAAACATTTCCGGATGCGCATCAAACCAGTTTTTTGCAAACTTCGGTACACTTCCGTATTTCGACATATCGCTAACATCTATTCCCGCATTTTTAAACGCTGTCTTTACACCCGTCAAACAATTTCCTGAATTGATATTTTCAGGATTTTTCTTGACAACCTCTGCCGCAGCAAGCGCCAACGCTTCATTTTGCTTGCGTATACGTCCTGATGTCGTATTAAGGTTTACACCTTTAAAAGTTTCGTGCTTAAATCCTCTGCGTTGGTTATTTACACCGACATAATCACTGCCGTTAACATAATTACTTGTCTCTCTCAAAACTTTTACATTATCTTTGGAGGCATTGTATACTTTGCTATGTCTTGTCAGATATTCCTTTCTGAAGTTGTCTTCGGCTTTGGATATTTTGTCGCTGTAATCCCTTAACTGAACACTTTCAGCCGAACTTATACCGTCAGAAGTGTTTATCGGCAAGTTGTTCTTCAATTCGTGTAAACTTTGTATTAACAGTTTTATATCCGGTGTCGTTAAAGAATCAATTTCACTTTGCCTCAATCCGAAATCAAACCCTATTTCACCGTTTTGCATCGCCGTTATAAGCTGATTTTTCAAGTTTGCATCAATACCTTTTTTGGTAAGTGCCTGATTTAATTTTTGAATTTCGGCGGGGGTATTTATGTGTTTTGCCTTATCTGAATACATGCCGGGCAAAAATACAACACTTCCCATATCACCGTTGTTGCCTTCTTGCGTGAAAGGTTTTGTCTCATCGTATTTCATTTCGGCTTGACGTCTTGATTCTTTAGTTTCTTTTAAAACATATTTACTTGTATAACTTTTTACATCTCTTGTATAAACCCAGCTTTGCGGTTCAAATTTGCCGTTAAGGAGAGATTTTGCAGTGCTTCCGCCATTCCATAACGCACATAGCGCATCTTGACGGGTAATCTCATTTTTCCAAGCTCTTGTGTTACCGGTCTTTTCAGCAATTCCGTTTTCATTAATTTCCCAGCCTTCATGCTCTACATTAATTCCTTGAGCCGTTTCAATCCCTTTTTGGTATTCTTTCAAATCCAAACGTTTATTTAATGTCGACAATACTATCATAGTTGCAATGGCAGATTTTTTTGGATCATCCAGTTGAGATTCTTTCGTAATCCCAAATGCCGCCATATTCTTTTTTATTTCAGGTTCTTTTATATGAAGATTGAATTTAAGTTGAGTCATACCTCTTGATGTTTCGCTTGTATCGCCATCAAACCATTTTGCGATACCCATAAGCCCTAATGTATTAAGAATATCTTTTCCAATATTGCTAAAATTAATAGAGTCAGTATCCAATTTGAAACTTCCGTCATCTTCTCTTACCCAATATTGGTCTAATTTTGTTTCATGTCCGGCTATACCTATTGCAGTTTGGGCAAGCAGGTTATATGTATCGTTATCTATATCCAATTGACGCATCAGTTTTTCTTTTGAACTGATAAGCGTATCACAAAACTCATGCGCAGCCTTGGGCGCACCTTCCGGCATCTTAAACGTTATATCGGCATTAGTGTAAATCTTCGACGTTTGAGCTTCTGCCTGATGCTGATGCTCTCCGATTACGGTATTTTTTACCAGTCTATCGTTAATATACTCACCTTTTACTACCCGCCCGTCACTATAGGTCGTTAATTTAGACAAAGTTATTACTTTATCTTTATATTCAGATGGCGAATCATAACCAAAGTATGACAAAAATTTTTCAAATTTTGATGGCGGGATTGCTTCTTTTGTGGTCGTTAATTCGGTTCTGATTTCTTTTACATCATTATTTTTAACACCGGTTTGCACACAGACATAATTTTTAGAACTTTGGTCAAATTCAAAATAAAAATCACCGCCGCTAATTTGTTTCATCTTTTGCGCTTGTGCCTTTAACAATTCCGGCGCGGCTTCGGATATAACTTTTGTTTTGCCGTTATTTGTTTCTATCGTTTTGCCGTCTGAATATCCAGTCTTTTGCGATATCAAATTCCCTTTTAAATCATAACTCAATTCGGAAAACGCAATATCTCCTTCGCGTCCTGTGCGTAAAATATATCCGTTTTTGTCATTTGTCAAAGTGTAATCTTTGAGCTTTGCGATTTTTTCTTCAATATTTTTTGGAGTTTTTTGAGTTTCCGGTGCTTTTGGAGTTTTTGGCGCACTTACTCTTTTGTTATATTTTTCAATTTCTTGTTTGCTTTCATTTTTACTTATTATTTCTTCTTTAACAACTTTTTCTGCTAAAGAAGGTGGGATTTTTACCTCCTCACCGACTATAAACCACTTGCGATTAGACGCCTTTTTGTTCGCATTAACAAACTCGCTATATTCATCCGTTCCGTATTTAAACCCTAGTCGTGAAGCAGTTTTTCTGAATGTTTCACCTTCCATCGGATAAGTGATTATGTTTCCGTTTTTGTCTTTTTCGTAATTATTTTCTTCTACATGTTCTTGTGGTGTTTGAACGGGTGCATCTTCCGATTGTTCGGCATTATTAACCGCATCAATAAATTTGTTGGTCAACTCAACGCCGAGTGTTTTGAAAATACTTTCACCCGTATTTATTTCTCCTTCGCTCAATTTCCCATCTTTATCCGTATCAAAATTCGTCAAGAGTTTGTTAAGCTCTTGAAGTTCCTCTTTTTCAAGCACATTATCCGCAGTAAGGTCAAAATTTGTAAATACTGATTGGATTTTATTTATAATATCTTTATCAGTATTTTGTTTTTCAAGATAATTTTTAATACTATCCCAAGAAACTGTTTTATTTTGAGCCAGATTTCTTAAATTTTCCACATTAACACTCCTTTAAGCTCTCTAACGGCATTAAAGTGAAAAAAATTTAATAATTGTTACAAAATTTAATATTAGCTTCTGCAATAAGCAACGCCGTCTTTATATCGGGTCAAGCCGCTGCAGCGGTTTACCGATGTTTTTGGCGGGCGGGGGCGTCCTATGTGTTTATCGGGTTTGTTTTCTGTCATCGGTTGTTGAAAGTGCTGTTCCTGTTGTTCAATCATGGCATTAGTTTTGCCGACATTTCTGACAGGCATTCCGCTTATTGTATGCTGAACAAACATCGTTCTGCCGGAGCCTCGATAGTATGAAGGTCTGCCGACGCTGTTTATCGGTATGCCCGAGATTGTATGTCTTACGCTATAAGCATAAACATCAACATTCACACAAAAAATAATTAAAATTACAGCTAATATTCTACACACACTACTAATAAAACACATAATCGAGATTTTTTGCCGATTTTTGGAAAAATTTTGACAAAATTTTACAATTTAATCACAGCGCTGTGGCGATTTTTGGTGCCGTTTTCTTTTCGGTAAGAAAAAAACAAATCGTTATCGCAGCTTGTGCAATAAGGGCAAACGTCTATTTCTTTAACCCCGAACTCTTGAAGCTGCCTTGCATTTATCCCTTTTAAATCGACAAAAAGTTCTCCGTTGACTTCTCTGTAAAGCCCTTCAAAATCATTTACGCTGTTTTTCAACTCGTTAAAAACATCTTCACCGACGTTATAGCAGCAAATGGAAATTGCAGGACCTATTATGGCTTGAACATTTTTTGAACCCATTTTTTCTAAAGTTTTAACGGCAATTCTTTTTGCCGTCCCGCGCCAGCCTGCATGACATACTGCGCCAATATGACGGTCTTTATCGTATAAGATTATTGGGGTACAGTCTGCAAAATTCAAAAATACTGCTTGAAATTCGTTATCAAGTATCAAGGCATCGGTTTCGGGATAATCCGTTTTCCCAAAGGCAGCAAAATCAACATTTGCGCTGTGCGTTTGTTTTGGCGAAACAATTTCTTTTGCATGCAAATATTTCCTTATCATCTCTTTATTTTGATTTGCAATCATTGGCAATTCTTCACTCTTAATACAGGTTTCGCGGGTTGTAAAAAGATGATTTAATTCCGTCAAATCAGATTTCATGACAGTTTTATCGTTAATTTTTTCAAAATAAAACATAAAATTATTATACATCAAAGATTTTGTGGTAAGATTTCGTTATGGAATTATACAGATTATTCATACTCGGAACACAAGGCGGCGGATATCGTGAAGCTTTGAAAAAAGGTTTGGGCGGGGTGATTTTTTTCACACACGACATAAATTCCGTCGACGGGTTCAAAAAACTTATTGAAGAATGTAAAAGTTATGCCGAGCCGTTTTTGTCGATTGACCAAGAAGGCGGCAGGGTTGAAAGGACAGAAAATTTACACAACGGCAAAAAATATTTATCCGCTAAATACGCTTACCAAAAAGGTTTGGGCTTTTTAAAAACCCAAACGGAAGAAATTGCAAAAGAATTAAAAAGTTACGGGATAAATTTAAACTTTGCGCCCTGCATTGACGTCAACACAAACCCCGATAACCCCATTATCGGCGAAAGAGCGTTTTCAAGTAATGTTGATGAAGTAATTGAGGCGGAAAAAGTTGTAACACAAACCTATAAAGCAAACGGAATTATACCATGCGCAAAACATTACCCCGGACATGGCGACGCAAACGCTGACAGCCACTTGACTTTGCCCAAAATTGATTTGCCGCTTAGTAAAATGGAAAAAACTCATATAAAACCTTTCAAATACTGTACGACCGATATGATTATGGCGGCGCATCTTCACTGCACATGTTTTGAAAAAGAGCCGATACCGACATCTTTGAGCAAAAACGCCCTGTCATATTTAAGAAACGAACTGGGTTTTAAGGGGGTTATAATATCCGATGATATGGTAATGAAAGGCGTTTCGGATTTTGGTGCAACAGAGGCGGTTGAAAGAGGGCTTAAGGCAGGATTAAATATGTTTATCTACCGAAACTCAAACCCCGATACGATAAATATAATCGAAACAGTAGCAGAGCATGCAAAGCATGACAAAGAACTTAGCGAATGTATAGAAAAATCCATTGACCTTGTGCAAAATTTGCGCAATAAATTTAAACTTCTTTAAATATTAAAGATGCGTTTTGTCCGCCAAACCCGAACGAATTTGAAAGCGCCGCATGAACCTCAGCTTTTTGAGCCTTATGAGGAACATAGTTTAAATCCGCAACGTTTTCATCCTGATTATCAAGGTTAATCGTCGGAGGAACAATGCTTTCATTGATTGTTTTAATGCAGGCAATAGCCTCAATTGCGCCCGTTGCCCCAAGAACATGCCCGTGCATACTCTTGGTTGAACTTACAAGCAAATTCGGATTTTGATTTTTGTCACCAAAAACTTTTGCAATAGCTTTGGATTCTGCAATATCACCTAAACCCGTACTTGTACCGTGTGCGTTAACATATTGGATATCTGACGGTTTAAGATTAGCGTCTTGAAGTGCAAATTCCATTGATTTTGTTGCGCCTTTGCCCTCGGGGCATGGTGCTACAACATCATAAGCATCGGCCGTTTGACCGTAACCGACGATTTCGGCGTAAATTTTTGCACCGCGCTTTTTGGCATGCTCATATTCTTCCAAAATCAAAACACCTGCACCTTCACCCATTACAAAACCGTCACGGTCTTTGTCGTAAGGACGAGATGCCTTTTGAGGTTCGTCATTTCTGCGAGAAAGTGTTCTTGCGCTAGCAAATGCACCTATCCCGACATCGCAAATCGTAGCTTCCGAACCGCCTGCAACCATAATATCCGCATCGCCGTATTGGATTGACCTGAAAGCATCGCCGATTGAATGCGAACCTGTTGCACATGCTGATACCACAACTTTATTTAACCCTCTGAACCCGTATTTCATTGAAATTCTGCCTGATGGCATGTTTACAATCATCATCGGGATTGTAAACGGAGAACATTTGTTAGGACCTTTTTCCAAAATACGAACATGGTTTTCTTCAAATGTTCTGAACCCGCCTGCGGCAGAGCTTACAATAACACCTATTCTGTAAGGGTCTACATCTTTTACTTCTTCCAATTTGGCATCTTTAACAGCCTCATCTGCGGCAACCATGGCAAATTGGATAAATCTGTCCATTTTTTTAGCCTCTTTGGGGTCTAAATATTCTTCGGGGTTAAAATTTTTAACTTCGCCCGAAATCTTGACTACATGTTTTTCAATGTCTATAGATTCGGAAAGACTTATCCCGCTTTTACCTTCAACAAGACTGTTCCAAAATTTATCAACACCGACACCAAAAGGTGTAACTGCACCAAGTCCTGTGACTACTACTCTTCTTTTTGTCATCTCTTATCCTTTAAAAAAGGCAATGAACCGCTAAAGGTTCATTGCCATATCAATTATGAATGTGAATCGATGTAATTAACTGCATCTTGAACTGTTTGAATTTTTTCAGCTTCTTCATCAGGAATTTCGCAACCAAATTCTTCTTCAAAAGCCATAACTAATTCTACAGTATCCAATGAATCAGCACCCAAATCAGCAGTAAAGCTTGCTTCAGGTGTTACTAATGATTCATCAACGCTCAATTGATCTACTACAACTTTTTTTACTTTTTCTAATGTACTCATTTCTTTTTCCTCATTTTTAAATGTATCCACAAAATATTATACTAAGCATAAGATTTTTTTGCAACAAATTTACAAAGCTAATGTTAATTTGTTAAAAATCTTTACTTTTTATAACATCAAACCGCCCGCAACTTCGATAGCCTGACCTGTGACATAGTCTGTATCGAGTGCAAGGAATTTAACAACTTTTGCAATATCTTCGGGAGTGCCGAGTCTTTTCATCGGAATAGCTTTTAAGTATTCGTCGATGTTCTGTAATTCAGCCGTCATTGCCGTTTGGATAAATCCGGGGCAAACCGCGTTTACTCTGATGTTTCTTGAACCAAATTCTTTTGCAAGAGTTTGAGTAAGCCCGATTAACCCTGCTTTTGATGCCGAATAGTTTGCCTGACCGGGGTTTCCGTGACGTCCTACGATACTTGACATGTTAATGATTGCACCTTGACGGGCTTTCATCATATATTTTACAACGGCATGAGTTACGCAATATGCACTTGTTAAGTTAATCTTGATAACTCTTTCCCACTGTTCCATATCCATTCTTAAGAACAGACCGTCTTTTGTAATCCCTGCGTTGTTCAGTAAGATATCAATTTTGCCATGGTCTGCTATCATTTTATCAACAGCAAATTGAACCTGCTCATCGTTTGAAACATCAAACTGATAAAAATAAGCGTTAGCACCGCAAGCTTTGATTTCATCAAGTGCGGGTTTAGCTTTTTCTTCATCACAAATATCGTTGATAATGATATCACAGCCGTTTTTGGCAAGTTCAAGAGCGCATGCCAAACCGATACCACGCGAACCGCCTGTAACTAAAGCAATTTTTCTTTCTGTCATTAATCTTTCTCCTTATTTAATGTCACTAAAAAATTATACCATAAATATCCTTATGGCATAATTTGTAAATATTTTGTGTAAATTTGTGTAACAAGTTTCGCCTTTAGCGAAAATCCTTTACTGTGCCTAAAACGGCACAGTACTATTCAGAGCATTTATGCTTTCCGTTCCATTCCAATTTTTCAGGACATTTTAAATAATCCATATTCTCATACTTTAGCACCCAACCTGTACATATTGGTGTATGTGTACCCGATTTACAATATTTATTAAATCTTTCTTCATCAAAACCGTTCGGTTTTATATGATCAGGATAAATTAAAAAACTAAAGACAACTCTATTATCATTATCACCCGTTTTCCCGTTAAGTGAAACGTACACATCACCGCAACCGTAATTACCTTTGCAATAATTATCATTTGCACCATTGATATATAAAGAGTAGATAATAGTTCCATCAGCCAAATACAAGCCACCTGTAGTTTTAGTGCCATTAGCTTGTGAAGAAGAACCTTCTACCTTATTCACCCGTTTAGTTCTTACAGGTTCATATTTTGTATAATTGAAATAAGGTTTCATTATTTCAAAAAATTTGTCGTATCCTTTATAGGCGTCCTCTGTTCGTACATCTTCACTTGTAGTATCGGGGTTAGATGTTGTGGGATTAATACCCCATTCATCAAAAGTTCCATGTTCCAATACAGCCATTTGATACGCCTGTGAAAAAGTACTGTAAAATTTTTTCAGTTTAGCAATTGTAACTTTTTCCTGATAATTATTCACCAAATTTGGTATAGTCATCGCGGCTACAACACCGATAACGCCAAGGGTGATAAGCACCTCTGCCAACGTAAACGCCTCTCTGTTACCCTGAACTTGTCTAAAATTTTTCATCAGCTAATCTCCATTTAATATGTAGAACATCATATATAATTATATCTCATAAATAGAATTATGTCAATATATTAGATAGAATTTTGTATTTTATCTATTTATCAGATAGTTATTTTTATTCAAGTAAGCTGTAATTATAAAGGTATGAATGTAATGTTAAAAAAGCAGTTAGGAAACAAAATCCAAGCATTAAGAAAACGGAAAAAACTTACGCAAGAAAAATTTGCGGAATTAATAGGTATTGACGCAAAAAATGTCAGTAAAATTGAAAACGGTAACAATTATCCCACACCCGAAACCTTGACCGCAATTGCAAACGCATTAGAAGTTGATATTTATGAACTTTTTGTGTTTCAAAATAATTTACCGTATGAAAAAATGCGTCAGGAAATAATAAATAATCTTGTAAATGAAAAAGTTGTACTATACCTTTATCAAGTACTTAAAGGCGCCGCCAATTTTTAAAATTTTTAAAAGACAAGACCTGTCTTAGTCAGAGCATTTATGTTTTCCGTCCCATGATAAATCATCACAGTGCCAGTAATCCATATTACCGTTTAGTACCA
>CANQML010000020.1 GCA_947624935.1 Candidatus Gastranaerophilales bacterium | reverse complement strand
CCCCCCCCCCCGTTCAAGGTTTTCTGTTTTAAATTCATTTTAGTATCCTCCATTTTTTTTACTACCCGTTTATATTAGCATTTTTTCCGCCTGATGTCAATTTATTTTGTGATTTAAAACCGCTTATAGTATAATAGTTTTATGAAAAAAGGTTTGTTTATAACTTTTGAAGGCGCTGACGGCTGCGGTAAAACCACACAGCTTAAGCTTTTATCGGAATACCTTACAAAAAACGGGCATGAAGTTTTGTTAACCCGTGAGCCGGGGGCAAAGGGGCTTGGCGAAAAAATCCGCGATATTTTGCTGAATTTTGACGGAGTTGTGTCTGACAGGTGCGAATCATTTTTGTTTTTGGCTGACAGAGCACAGCACATCGATACCATAATCAATCCCGCAATTAATGAAGGTAAAATAGTCCTTTGCGACCGCCACACCGATTCTTCCGTAGCATATCAGGGCTTTGGCAGGGGTTTGTCCGTTGAAAGAATTAACATGCTAAACGACCTTGCCGTAAACGGTAGAAAGCCAGATTTAACTTTTGTTTTCGATATTGATGTTGAAACCTCAATGAAACGTGTCGGAGATAAAAAAGACCGCATGGAATCTGCGGGAATTGAGTTTTTCAACCGCGTGCGCCAAGGCTATTTGAAAATAGCGCAAAATGAACCCGCAAGAGTCAAAGTCATTGACGCGTCAAAATCTATTGACGAAATTCATGCAAAAGTTATAGAGCATGTACAGGAAGTTTTGCAAAATCTATAACGTCCAATCCCCTAAATTTGGCGTTTTTTTTGATGTTTTCGGGGTTATGCGCTGCCTCTTTTGCAAGTAATGCCCCTACAATCGCCTCTAATTGCGACATTGGCATCATATTTGAAGGCAATTCATCAAATCCCCATTCAAGTTTCAGTGTTTGTTGCAAAAATTTACAATCGGCAGGCGAGCGCTCTTTTGAACACGAATTTAAGTGCATGCTCTGCCTTGTTAAATAAAGTTCAAACCTGTTAACTTCAATCCCGCGCTCAGTTAATTCTTTAAAAAACTCTGACCCTCTTGTTGCGTAACGCTGTGTCCAGTTTTCGCGGTTTGGAATGTGCGGGTTTGTTGCAACCATTTGATAAGGCTTGGATAGTATCCGCCATTTGCCCTCAAGCATTGTCCTATCCCACGGAAGTGATACGCAAAGCTTTGAGTAATTGAGGTTGGAATAATTTTCAAAAAAGAAAATTATGTCGTTCATTTTGTAAAGTTTATCCACCAAAATCAGTTTGTTATTTTCGTCGATTACTGCAACTCCCGAATCTAAAGATGAGCCTGCCGATAGTGCTAAACCTATGTAATAATTCATTTTTACTCCATCAATTTTGTCAAAATAAGCGGTTCATCATCCGTTACCATGACAGTATGTTCAAAATGCGCAGAGGGCTTTTTATCTGCCGTGCTAACAGTCCACTCGTCGTCGGCTACGGTAACTTCATCGCACCCGAGATTAAGCATTGGTTCAATTGCTATTGCATAACCCGTTTTTAAAACGGTGCGGTCACCTACACTGTAGTTGAATAAGAAAGGATCTTCGTGCATACTGTGACCGACACCGTGCCCGCCATATTGGCGAACAATACCATATTTTTCACGATTTGCAACTTCTTCTATGGCGCTTGAAACGTCATCTAAAATGTTGCCTTCGTGCATTTGACCAATTCCTGCAAAAAGCGCTTCTTCTGTTACTTTCAAAAGCTTTTGCACATCATCGGAAATTTTGCCGACGGGATATGTCCATGCGCTGTCGCCGACAAGCCCGCCATAGGTTGCGCCGACATCTATACTTATTATATCGCCCTCTTTTAATATCCTGTTTTCATCGGGTATTCCGTGGACAACTTCTTCATTAATTGATGCGCAAATCGAGCCCGGAAATCCGTGATAGCCCAAAAATGTCGGGATTGCTCTGTTTTCTTTGATAATTTTGTGCGCTATGTTATCAAGTTCTTTTGTTGAAATCCCCGGTTCTATGACTTCTTTCATCTTTTGATGCACCAGAGCTACTATGTGTCCGGCATGGCGCATTCTTTTGGTTTCATCTTTTGATTTTCTTTTAATCATTTATAGTTTTTAATAACCTTTCCCAAACTTCATTTATATCACCGTTTGCATCAAGTGTTTTAAGTAAGTTTTTGTTTTTGTAATACTCAATCAATGGTGCTGTTTCTCTAAAATATGTGTCAAATCTTGCCTTTGCGGTTTCTTCGTTGTCGTCTTTGCGTTGAATAAGCACATTTGCGCATTTGTCGCAAATTCCGTCAACTTTCGGCGGGTGAAATTTCAGGTTGTAAATTTCACCGCAAACGGGGCACAAACGACGGTTTACGATGCGGCTTAAAAGAATATCGGCATCCAAGTCAAAGTATATTGCCATAAATTTGGCGGGTGTTTTGTCAATGGATTTGTTGATTTCTTCAAGCTTGTCGGCTTGTTCGACGCTTCTCGGGTAGCCGTCTAAAATATAACCGTTTTCGCAATCGGGCAAAGAAAGCCTGTTTTTGATAATGTTTGCAACCAAATCAACGGGAACAAGCTGACCTTTATCAATAAAAGATTTTGCGATAACCCCGTCAGGCGTTCCGTTTTTGATTTCGGCTCTTAAAAGCGAACCTGTATCAATGTGGGGAAAATTCAAGTATTGCGCAAGTTTTCCCGTTTGTGTTCCTTTACCGCATGCAGGCGGACCCAAAAATATAAATTCTTTCTTCATAATTTTATTGTAGCACAATAAGTTTTATTGTGAAAATCTTTACAAAATAGTTTATATAAACGAGCTAAATGAACAAAATATATGGTTAAATCGTTATATAATCAAAAGGTAAAAATTTTGCAAAATTTTATAAAAAAAACAATTTGTTCCATATTTTTGTTCGTTTTCATGACGGGTGCGGGCGCATTTGCCATTGAAGAAGTTACTCTTGACAGTGTTTTGACCCTAAAAGACTGTATCAGAATTGCACTGAATAACAGCCCTGTCATAAAGCGGTTTAAATACAATTACGGTATATCAAAGAATAATCTGGGACAGGCAAAGTCGGCATATTTCCCGACAATCGGGATAGGTACGGGCTACAACCTTTCCGATACGCACGCAAACCGCTATTCCACAAGCTCAAATATCTATTCGGCGGAGGCGTCTTTAAATCAGTTGATATTTAATTTCGGCAAAACCAACGCCAATATCAGAATGCAAAAATTCAACATGATAGCTGCGCTTTTTAATTTTGATAATTCTGTTTTGGATTCAATATATGAAGTCAAGACCAATTACTACGGGGTTTTGGCGGCTCGCGCGGCGGTTGATATCAACAGAGCCTACGTTCAAATCAACGAAAGAAATTACCAGAGAACAAAAGCCTATTTTGATGAGGGAATACGTTCAAAGATAGATTTGGTCAATGCGGAGGTTAATCTGAGCGATTCTAAAGTTTCGCTTGTTGAGGCTGAAAAAGCGTACAAAAATTCAATGGTTCAGCTGAATAATTCAATGTATATCGCACAAGCCCCCGAATACGAACTCCAGCCGACAGAAAGCTTTAATTTTAAAGAAAATCTTTATACGGTGGATTTGAACGAGCTTGATAAGAAAAACGATTTAAGCGTACCACCCGAGGCGGTTAGTGATGCGGTTTTGACCTCACGTGTTGAAAAAGCGGAAATTTTGACTGATTACAAGTTTGAGGAATTTCCCTACACTTTTGAAAAATCGGTAGAGCTTGCTTATAAAAACCGACCTGATATAAAAGCTTATGATTCAACGCTTTTGGCGATGAAAGAAAATCTTTTGTACATTAAACGTGAATATTACCCAGAAATTACCGCAACCGCAGGTTACGGATTTCGTGATTTAAACTCGACAAATTCGTTTAATGTCGGGGTTAATTTGAGAAGCTCGGTCAATATTTTGAGCAAAAAATACGAAATTGACAGCGGAAAACTTCAAGTATCGCTTGCGGAAAATGAAATTGAGCTTTTAAAGCAGAATGTATATTTTGAAGTACAAAACGCATACATAAATATGATAGAATTGGAAAAACAGGTTCCGCTTTTGGCGGTAAAAGTCAGACAGACCTTAGAGAATTTTGAACTTGCAGACGGCAGATATTCGGTCGGATTGGGCGATTATATAGAGTTGCAGGATGCAAAAGTCCAGTATAACAACGCACAACACAATTACGTTGAAACAATATACAGATATAATGTGGCAAGGGCAAACCTTGAAAGGGCAATCGCTTTGCCGCAGGATGTTACGATAACCGTAGAGGATGTGAATTAATGAAGAAAAGGTATTTGGTTTTAATATTTGTAATTTTGGCAATTATCGCCGGATTAATAATAATGAACAAAAAGAAAAACGGCGTAAAATACGATACGAGAAAGATTGAGCGCTGTACGATTACGCAGGTGGTTGAAGCATCAGGCACAATAAACCCCGTAAATACGGTGAGCGTCGGTTCAACGGTATCAGGACTTATCAAAGAGATTTACGTTGATTTTAATTCGGAGGTTAAAAAGGGTCAAATACTGGCGCAGATTGACCCCGCAAACTTTCAAGCCTCGGTTGATCAGGCAACGGCACAGATTAATAATGCCGAAGCCAATCTTGCAAGGCTTAATGCAGTTACCGAAATGTCAAGAAAAACTTACACAAGATACAAAAACCTCTATGCCAAAAATTTTATAGCAAAAAGCGAGCTTGATCAGGCTGAAAGCGATTATCTTTCAAACCTTGCACAGGTCGGTGCGGCAAAAGCCCAGATTTCACAAGCTCGAGCAACATACAACACCGCAATGACAAACTTGGGTTATACAAAAATTATAGCCCCCGTTGACGGAACGATAATTTCAAGAGAAATAGACCTCGGACAGCCTGTTGCCGCAAGCTTTCAGGCACCCGAACTATTTACAATCGCACAGGATTTGACAAAAATGCAGATAGAAGTTAACGTATCAGAAGCCGACATCGGAAAAGTCAAAGAAGGTCAAGACGTAACCTACACGCTTGACGGCTATCCCGACAGCGTATTTAACGGAAAAGTCACTCAGGTCAGAATTTCCCCGACAACCGTTTCCAATGTCGTAACTTATGTTGTTATTGTTGACGTTAACAACGAGGATTTGAAGTTAATCCCGGGCATGACCGCAAATGTTTCAATTATAACGAACAAAAGCGAAGATGTCCTTTGCGCGCCAAATACAGCCCTAAAATATACCCCCGAAACTGAAGGGCAAAAGTACGAAAAACAAGGGGTTTGGATTTTAGATAAAAACAAGCCCAAAAGAGTTGACATAACTCAAGGCGCAAGTGATGATTCCAAATTTGAGGTAATTTCTGCGGGAATAAAAGAGGGAGATTTGGTTTTGACAGGTTCAAGTAAAGCTTCCGACAAATCTGGTAACAAAAGAAGACCGCCGAGGATGTTTTAATGGCACTGATTGAGGTTAAAAACGCCGTAAAGACTTATCAAACGGGTGAAGATTGTTTCAACGCCCTTAATAATGTTTCGCTTTCGATTGAAAACGGTGAATTTGTAGCGATAATGGGCGCGTCAGGCTCGGGGAAGTCTACTTTTATGAATATGCTCGGGACTTTAGACAAACCCAACAGCGGAAGTTATCATCTTGACGGCATTGACATGCTGTCGCTGTCCTCAAACGAGCTTGCTCAGGTGAGAAATTTGAAAATGGGGTTTGTTTTTCAAGGATTTAACCTTATATCAAGAACGACTGCGCTTGAAAACGTTGAATTACCCATGATTTATAAAGGAATACCCGAAGGTGAAAGGCGGACAAGAGCAAAAGAGGCGCTAAAGATTGTCGGGCTTGAAAAGCGTGAAAATCACATGCCAAACCAGATGTCGGGTGGTCAGCAACAAAGGGTTGCAATTGCAAGGGCGATAGTGAATGACCCGCCGTTGATTTTGGCAGATGAACCCACGGGAAACCTTGATACCAAAACGAGTATTGAGGTTATGGAATTTTTTGTAAAACTCAATGAGCAGATGAAAAAAACGATTGTGCTTGTCACTCACGAACCCGATATTGCCGAATATTGCAAGCGTGTTGTGAGGTTTAAAGACGGAAACATAATCTCTGATGAGGTGAAAAAATGATAGATTTTAAATCAACCTTAAAAATGGCTATAGTTTCTTTAAAAATAAACAAAATGCGCTCAATGCTGACAAGTTTAGGCATAATTATCGGGGTAAGCGCCGTAATCATAATGCTTGCCGTGGGCTCGGGAGCAAGCAGAAAAATCGCCAAAGATATGGAATCTATGGGAAGTAACTTGCTTATGATAAGGTCAGCATCGGCAACATCGGGCGGGGTAAGAATGGGGTTTGGTACAAAACCCTCACTGACACTCAAAGATGCCGAAGCTATCGAGAAAAATTGCCGCGGAGTTCTGGCTGTTGCGCCCTATTCGTCAGGTACAAGCCAGTTGACTTACGGTAACCAAAACTGGTCGACTTCAGTCGGCGGAACAACCGCATCATACCTTTTTATAAGAAATTACGAGGTTTTGTCGGGCAGAAACTTTATCCCCGAGGATATAAAAAACAATACCAAAGTCGCAATTATAGGAAATACGGTTGCAACAGAGCTTTTTGGCGATATGGACCCGATTAATAAGACTATGAGGATTGGTAATGTACCGTTTAAGATTGTCGGATTACTCAAAACCAAAGGGCAAAGCGGCATGGGTATGGACCAAGACGATTTGGTTTTTATTCCCATAACGACCGCACAGAAAAAAGTTTTCGGAACAAGTTTCCCCGGAACGGTCAATATGATTAACGTCAAGGCGCAAAATTCGGACGTAATCAATACAACGCAAGAAGATATATCAGAACTTTTAAAAACCCGCCACCATATTGGAAAAACTCAAGACGACGACTTTGAGATAAGAAATTTGGCTGAAATGCAGGAAACCATTAAATCTTCTGCCAAAACGATGTCGATTTTGCTCGGTGCGATTGCGTCGGTTTCGTTGTTGGTTGGCGGAATAGGGATTATGAATATAATGCTCGTGTCCGTAACCGAAAGAACCAAGGAAATCGGTATAAGAATGGCTATCGGGGCAAAGGCGTCCGATATCAGAATACAGTTTTTGATAGAATCCTTTTTGCTGTCGGTTGCAGGCGGTGTAATCGGGGTTTTGATAGGGGTATTGGGCGCAAAGATTGTGGATTTGACAGGTGCGATGTCGGTTGCGGTGTCGGGCGGGTCAATAGCGCTTTCGTTGGGATTTTCGGGTGCAATAGGTGTTCTTTTCGGGTATTATCCCGCCTACAAAGCCTCACTTCTAAACCCCATTGATGCCTTGAGATATGAATAATCAAAGTGCTTCCAACAGGGCTATTTTCATGGCGTCTTTGCTCGGGGTTTTGCCTGTCCAAATTTCCTCTGCCGCTATTGCTTGACCTAAAAACATCTCAACCCCGTTTATCGTCTGATATCCAAGCTCTTTTGCAAGTTTTATGAAAACAGTATTTTGCGGGTTGTATATAACGTCATACACAAGTGCGGTTTTCGGTAAAGTCGCCATCTGCGGTCTTTCAACAGGCGTCATATCCGCAGAATGCCCGAGCATGCCGATAGGTGTTGTGTTCACCAAAATGTCCACCATTGACAAATCCCTTATATGTTCTATCTGATAAGCGTCAAATGTCACGTGCGCAAATACTCTGCGCATATAATTCAACAGTTCAAGCGAGTTTGGGATATTTCTTGTGTAAAACCTTATCTCTTTAATTCCCGCCTGCGCAAGTGCAACCGTTGCCGCTCTGCTTGCACCGCCTGTTCCCAATATCCCTGCAGTTTTCCCGCTGAATACAAAATCTTTCGGGAATGCGTTTATAAACCCCGTAACATCAGTGTTAAAGCCTTTTAAAGTCCTGTCAGGGTTGATTAAAACAGTGTTTATGGCGCTTGCAATGTCGGCTGTTTTGTCAACTTCGTCCACAAAAAGCGCCACGGGAAGTTTTAAAGGTATTGTTACGTTGAAACCTTTGTAATTTTGGTTTTTTAAAAATTTAATTCTTTCCACCAAATCTTCGGGCGATGTTTCCAAAACATCATATTTTGCGTCCAATCCGACTGATTTAAAACCTGAATTGTGAATTACTGCGGAAAGCGAATGCCTTATGGGATAACCGATTACGGCAAATTTGTTTTCGCGTTTGTCGATTGTCGTCGGCGTTTCAGGCTCATAACTTGTCGGTTGAATTGTTTGTGCGGTTTGAAAAGATTGTGTCGGTGTTGATTGAGTGGGATTTTTAAGCTCATCAACGCTTACACCGAGCTTTTTTGCTTTCTTTTGCAGATATTTTTCGTACAAGTCTTTATTCAGCATCTTCAACCTCTTTTTTATATGAACATTTTGAGCATGTAACGGTTGTACCTTTTTTCAATACTTTTTTAACCAAAAGCGAACCGCAATTTGGGCAAACTTCGCCCGTCGGTTCGTTCCACAAAACAAAATCGCACTCGGGATATTTGTTACAGCCGTAAAATACCGTTCCCCGTTTGGATTTGCGCTCAACAATCTCGCCTTCACCGCATTTTGGACATTTTACCCCCGTTGTTTTGCGGTAAGGCTTTCTGTTTTGGCATTTTGTGCATTCCATGTATTTGCCGTAAGGCCCTAATTTAAACACCATATCGCCGCCACATTTTTCGCATTTTTCTTCGCAAATTTCTTCTTTAGGTTCTTCTTCCTGTTCTGTCAAAACATTCATTGACATTACCGTTTTGCACTCTGGGTACCCCGAACACCCCAAAAATTGCGACCCGTTTTTGCCTGTTCTTACAACCATCGGCTTTCCGCAGTTGGGGCAGGTGATTTGGGTTTCTATTTGTATTCTGTGCGCCGTTTTCATAACAGAATTTACTTCATCCATAAACGGGTCGTAAAACTCTTTTAAAACATTGTTCCAAATAGCTTTTTTGTCGGCTATTTTGTCAAGTTTTTCTTCCATTCCCGCCGTAAATTTGTAATCCATTATATCTGCAAACTGTTCGACAAGCTGTTTTGAAACCGCTCTGCCCAAAATCGTCGGATGAAGTGCCTTGTCACGTTTTTCAACATATTTGCGGGTTTGAATTACCGTAATAATCGTGGCATAGGTTGAAGGCCTGCCTATTCCGTATTCTTCAAGTGCTTTTACAAGTGATGCTTCGTTATACCTTGGCGGTGGCTGGGTGAAGTGCTGTTTTGGATTGATTTTATTGCATTCCACCTTGTCGCCTTTTTCTAAATCGGGAATTTTTGAAGTTTCAATATTTTCACTTTCGTCATCATTATACAGCTTTAAAAATCCGTC
Source organism: Candidatus Gastranaerophilales bacterium (assembly GCA_947624935.1). Classification (GTDB taxonomy): domain Bacteria; phylum Cyanobacteriota; class Vampirovibrionia; order Gastranaerophilales; family Gastranaerophilaceae; genus SIG32. The sequence continues at coordinate 15,658 of CANQML010000020.1, read as the reverse complement.
GAACGTAACCTTGCTTGTACCTGCTTTCAGTGTGTAATCGCCTGCCGAAATCTCAATTGATTTGTTTGCAAATTCGGCATTTGACATCTGTGATGACATAAATTTTTCCCAAATGAGCTTGTAAAGCCTGTACTGGTCGTTATCAAGATATTTTTTCAGGCTTTCGGGTGTTCTTTCAATGTATGAAGGACGGATTGCCTCGTGGGCATCTTGGACATTTTGTTTGCCTTTTGCATAAACGTTTGGCGTCTCGGGGTAATATTTTTCGCCCCAATTTGTTAAAATAAAATCTTTTGCCATAGTCATGGCATCATCCGATACCCTTACGCTGTCGGTTCTCATATATGTAATCAAACCGACCGCTCCGCTTTCAAGCTCAATACCTTCGTATAACTTTTGTGCAACCTGCATTGTTTTTTGTACGCCAAATCCGAGTTTTGAACTTGCAGCACGCTGTAATGTCGAGGTTATAAACGGCGCTGTAGGCTTTCTTTTGGTTGTTTTGTTCGTTACTTTTGAAACCGTAAAATCGGAAGTCTTTAAATAATCAACGATTTTTTGCGCTTCTTCTTGGTTTTTTACGGTTTTTTCAAGCGGTTTATCTTTATATTTGGAAACTTCGGCTTCAAAAGATTTTCCGTCTTTTGAAAGCTCTGCGTGAATTGTCCAATATTCTTGCGGAACAAATGCTTCAATTTCATCTTCGCGTTCGCAAATCATCCTCAGCGCAACCGATTGAACTCTGCCTGCCGAAAGGTTGTAATTTCCCATCTGTTTCCACAAAACAGGGCTTAATTTGTAACCCACAAGCTTATCTAAAATCTGTCTGGTTTGTTGAGCCTGTACCATGTCCATATTTATCATTCTCGGGTGCTCAACGGAATACTTGACGGCTTTTGGCGTAATTTCGTTAAACTCAATCCTTTTAATTTTTTCATCGGGAACCGTCAAAACCTGCCTTACATGCCATGCGATTGCTTCACCTTCACGGTCGGGGTCGGAGGCTATATAAATATTGTCAAACTTTTTTGCAAGGTCGTTAAGTTTTTTGACAATGGCTTTTTTCCCCGGAATTATTTCAAACTTCGGTTCAAAATTATTTTCCGCATCAAACCCCAAATTGTCCGTTTTAGGGTCTTTTGTCGGTAAATTCCTTATATGCCCGTAACTTGCTTCAATCTGAAACCCGTCACCCAAAATCTTTTTTATTGTCTTTGATTTTGCCGGTGATTCGACTATTACAAGCGATTTTTCTTTCTTCTTATCTGTCATAATTTTTTATATCTGTCTCCGCTGACTTGTTTTATTATGCCCTTAAGCTCCATGGTTGTCAAGTCACTCAACAAAATTTCTACATCCAACCCCGTAATCGAAATCAGCTCATCTGCTCCTTTTTCTTCTATTTCAAGGGCTTTATAAATTTTTTCTTCACTTTCCGTTAACGTTGGAAACTCAAGCTGAACATCCGTTTTTTTGACCTCCCAATTTAAGGCGTTTAAAATATCATCTGCGCATGTAACAAGCGTTGCGCCGTTTTTTAGAAGTTTATATATCCCTTCCGTATTAGGATTTGATATAAGCCCCGGCATGCACATCAGTTCTCTGCCCTGTTCTAAAGTTAAATTTGCCGTAATTAATGCACCGCTTTTTAAGGAAGCTTCTGCAACAAGTGTTCCGTATGAAAGCCCCGAAACTATTCTGTTTCTTTGCGGAAATCTGAATTTCAAAGGTTCAAATGTCGGGAAATATTCGCTTACCACCGCACCGTTTCCGCTTTCAATCCGTTCGTATAATTTCTTATTGCTTGTCGGATAATAAAAGTCCAAACCGCTTGCGATAACTCCGATTGTCTTAAGATTATTTTCAAGTGCCGAAAGATGCGCCTGAGAATCTATTCCAGCAGCCAATCCTGATACTATACAAATATCCGTTCCCGACAATTCCGAAATTATTTTATGCAGTTCGTCTTTTGCATGATAGCTTGCCCTTCTTGAACCTACGACCGCCAAAGTCTTATCCAAATTACAAATATTAAGACTGCCTTTATAGTACAAAACGGCAGGCGGATTTTCAATATTTTTCAGCATCTTTGGGTATTTTTCATCTTCCAAGGTCAAATAATAAATATCACGTTTCAAAATCTCATCCAAAACTTTATCAGGGTCAATTTTGTCGCGCAAAGACACCATAGCCTCCGCTTTTTTAATACTTAACCCGTCAATTTGAGATAAATCCTTTAGAGATGCTTTGTATGCCGTTTCAATGTCACCAAAATAATTATACAGTCTTTTAATAAACTGACTGTCAAGCTGTTCTAATGATGAAAATGCAATCCAATACTTACCTGTCATTTATCTTCTTTATTAAACCTTTTACCGTTTCTTTTTCCTCTTGCGGAATATCAAGCTCTAAATAGTCGTTAAAATACTCAATGGCATCATCATAATCGCCTCGAGCCATAAAAAGTATCGCAGCTTTTTTGTAGGCGGGATGAAATTTGTCGTTTACCGTAATCGCTTTCAAGTAGTTTGAAATCGCTTTGTCAATCTCATCGTTTGCCTCATAGGCTTGCGCAAGATAATAGTATATAAATTCGTTATTTTCCTTAAATTCAAGCACATTTTCAAAATTTTCTATTGCAAGCTGCCAGTTTCCGAGTTCAAAATGCACCTTACCCAAATCGTAATAGGCATCGTAATTTTCGGGTTGACGTTCCAAAATTTGTTCCAATTCGTCGATTGCCAAATCAAGCCGTGCATCTTCCATGTAAAATCTTGCAAGATAATGCGACAAAATCAGTTCGTTCGGAAGTTCATATATCCCCGTATTTAAAAGCCCTATCCCGTGCTCAAAATCTTTTTTCCTGTAATAAATATCCGCAAGGTTAATGTATGCCTGAACAATTTTGGGATTTAATTCAAGGCAGTGTAGGTAATTTTTTTCGGCTTTGTCTAAATCGCCTTTGTTGGCATAGCAAAGTGCCAAATTGTTGTAAATTTCGGCATTATCTGGCTCTTTTTCCAAAAATGCCGTGAATGCGTCAATTGCACCGTCAAAATCACCTTTTTTAAAACATTCTATACCTTTTTGCATAATTTATAATCCTAAAGTCATACCCGAATCCGAGCCGACATTTTTAATAACCGTTCTTGTATTGCCTTCTGCCTGAAAGTCTTTTGGCGTAATTGTCATTTTGATTTTATCGGCATAAATTGTTCTTACCCCCTGAGTTATGCTGGAGCGCCCCGTAAAATAAATTTCGTTAGGCTTGCCCGTTGATTTGTCGGGGTAGAAAGTAATTTTCGGACCTACCGCATAGTAATCCTGATACCAAACATGAACATTTCCGCTTGCATTATATATATTCTTGCGTTTGTTGTATTCCTGGTAAGCTGATTTCAAAACAAGCTTTTCTCCGCTTTCCATTGTGGCATTCGAGGTGGTGTTACCTGATGCGGTTAAGATTTCCGTTGTCGGGTTGTATATAAATTTGTCCGCAAAAGATTCGTTGTTCTTTTCTTTAACCCTTGCGTTACCGATTAATACGATATTTTTTAAATCCCCGTTTTTGTCGGTGTGGATTGTTGCATGGTTTGAAAATGTTTCAATCTCTTTATACTGAATTGTAACGGTTCCGTCAGCATTCATTACGCCTGTTTGGGTGTTGTATTCTTGAGAATCCGCATTAATTACAACAACGGGAGTTTTTCCGTCAAAAACTATCGACTGCGTGTCACCTTCGGCTTTTATTGTCTTTGTAATCAAAGAAACTTTCAAAATATTTGCTTTAACTTCACGTTTTTTGTTCTTTTTCACTTCATAAGCGTAAGGTTTGTCGTAAAAAGTTGCGGTGTCAAGCTGCTGGTCTTTTGTCATACTGACATCAGCCGTGTTGCCTTCAACCTTTAAATCATCCACGGTAACTTTTACATCGCCGTCAAACTTGATTTTGTTTTCCGATTCGGTAAAGCTTTGGTTCTTGGATTCAATTACCAAATCAGATGCGAAAACCGCCAAGCCTGCCATTAAAATTAAAGTCGAAATTAGTATCTTTTTCATTTTTTCTCCTCATAAATTTTTGAAGTGGTTTTACCTTTTATTTTAAAACTTTGAAAATCGGGACTGATTTCAATGTTGTCTGCAGTTGCCAAGAAAGCTCCGCCCCGTGTGATTTGAACATTTCCGTGCGCCGTAATAGGTTCTGTGGAATTTGCATACCTTAACCGGTCGGCTTTTAAGGTCGTGCCGTCTTTTAAAACCACAAATGTGTTTTCGTAAAGCACTATAACTTTTTTTTGTGCGTTGTAGGAGCCTTTTGATGATTGAAAACTCATCGAAACTTCGTTATCTTTATAAAAATTTCCGACGACATTATCCATCATCGCAACTTCGTTTGTGCTGTCGTAAGTACCTTTTTCACCGTACAGCTCCCAGTATTTTGTTCGGTCTTTTGTTTCGGTAAGAATAATCCCGTTAATTTTGGCTTCCTGCTTATCTTTATTTAAAGATAACTGGCTGCGGTTAAAATCATGGGTGATTATGCCGGCTGATATGAATGCCCAAAGCATTATTGATACTAAGCCTGCAAATGCGCCTATATACACCTTCTTTTTTTTGCTAAGATTACTCCACCTCATAATTCGGATTATAGCATAAAAAAAATTATCAGTCTTGAATATTTTTTTGTACCATGTATAATAATCTCAAAGGGAAATGTATATGAGATATGATGCAGGGGAAGTGATAACCGCAATGGTTACACCGATGAACCAAAAAAGAGAAATTGACTACAATAAGGTCGAAGCTTTAACTAAACACTTGATAAGTCATGGAAGTGATGCCGTTTTGGTATGCGGAACAACGGGCGAATCGCCGACTTTGACTTATGAGGAAGAAGTGGAATTAATCAGCACGGTCAAAAGAGCTAATGCAAATAAGGCAAAAGTAATCGCCGGTGCAGGCTCAAATTCCACCGAAACAGCCGTTAAAAGTGCTAAATTGGCACAAAAAGAAGATGTTGATGCGATACTTTCGGTTGTGCCATATTACAACAAACCTTCTCAAAAAGGGATGATAGAACATTTTTCGGCAGTGGCGGAATCCGTTGATTTGCCGATTATTTTGTATAACATTCCGTCACGCACGGGTGTTACAATGCAGCCATCAACTGTTGCATATCTTGCAGGTAAATATGATAATATCGTCGCATTGAAACAAAGCTCGGGCGATTTGGATTTGTTGAGCGAAACAAGAATTTTGTGCCCTGATGACTTTGTAATTTATTCGGGCGATGACAGTTTGACTTTACCTATGCTTGCCGTCGGTGCGCACGGCGTAATTTCTGTTGCATCTCACCTTTTTGGGTCTGAAATCAAATCCATGATTAGAAACTTTAAAACAGGCGAACTTCTTGCGGCAAGAAATATGCACAAAAAATTGTTCCCCGTATTTAAAAAGCTTTTTATGGCACCAAATCCCGTGCCTGTCAAGGCGGCTTTGGCATACAAAGGCTTGATTGAAGAATATGTAAGACGTCCGCTTGTCGAATTAACCGATGATGAAAAAATCACTCTGTTTACGGCAATAGACGGATGCTTTGCGGATTAGCCCACAGGGCTATGAGATAAAACCAAACTTTTGATAATATTATATAGAGAGGATAAAAAAGTGAAAAACAAAATCATTATGTTTTGGGCAATTGTATTAATTGTAATCGTTTCAACGGTTATAATTATTAACAAGCCTACAAAACTCGGACTTGATTTGGTCGGCGGCTCTCGTCTTATGCTTGAAGCTCAAACAACCGAATCAATTGCAAAAATCACACCTGATGTAATGGCTCGTTTGCAGTTTGCAATCGAAAACCGTGTTAACAAACTCGGTGTCGCTGAAACTGTCGTTCAGCAGGTCGGTGAAAAAAGACTTTTAATCGAAATTCCTAACGTTACCGATTTGAAAGAAGCAAAGGCTTTCTTGGGTGAAACGGCGCAATTGGAATTTAAAAAAGAAGCAAAAGACAAAGACGGAAACCAAATTTGGGAATCCACCGGACTTAGCGGACAGGATTTGTCGCATTCATCTCTTAGTACAGATCAATCGGGACAATGGGTTGTGTCTTTGGAATTTAACGATGCGGGTGCAAAAAAGTTTGCTGATTTAACCAAAGCACTTGTCGGTCAGCAAATGGCAATATTCTTTGACGGAGAAATTCAATCTGCGCCTGTCATAAGAGAGGCAATTTATGGCGGTAAGGCGCAAATTTCCGGCGGCAACAGCGGATTTGAATACGCAGAGGCAGAAAGAATGGTTAACCTGTTAAATGCCGGAGCTTTGCCCGTTCCTGCAAAAATCGTTGAAGAAAACACGGTCGGACCTACACTTGGTGCCGACAGTATTGCAAAATCAAAGTTTGCAGGCATGATTGGCTTGGGATTGGTAATGCTGTTTATGATTGCATACTATAGAGTTCCGGGGGTAATCGCCGACATTGCACTTGTCATATACAGTTTAATTTTGTTTGCATTGTTTAAGACAATCCCCGTAACCTTAACATTGGCAGGTATTGCAGGGTTTATACTTTCAATCGGTATGGCGGTTGATGCAAACATTCTTATTTTTGAAAGAACCAAAGAAGAATTAAGGGCGGGCAGAAACCTGTTTACGGCAATTAATTCGGGCTTTGACAGAGCTTTCACAAGTATTTTTGACTCAAACATGACAACGATTATAACCTGTACGATATTGTATGTGTTAGGTACAAGCATAGTTAAAGGTTTTGCCCTGACGCTTGCACTCGGTGTTATTGTTTCAATGTTCAGCGCAATCACAATCACCAAAAACTTTATGCACCTGATATTCGGTACGGGTGAATTGAAATATCCCGCACTTTTCGGACTTAAAAAAGACGAAATCGGCAAAAGTTATGAGGCGGTTGAAACCAAACGTGAAAAGGCACGTTTCGGGATTTTAGACTAGGAAAGGATTAGATAATGAAAGTACATGTAGTTAAATATAGAATATTGTGGATGGTTTTGTCAGCGATATTATTATTGCCCGGAATTTGTGCGATGATATATTCGACCGTTACATTCCATTCGCCGTTAAAAGTCGGTATTGATTACACGGGCGGTACAATTTTGCAATACGGTTTGAAACAAAAAATCGATAACAGTGATTTGACAACCGCACGTGATAATCTGCAAAAAATCGGGGTAGAAAACCCGTATTTGCAAATCTTAAACGTAAATTCCACACAGCAAGAAAACACTCAAAGTGTTATAAATTCAATAATTTCAATAAGAACAAAATTTATCGGCGAAAGCACCGACGAAGTCGATAAGATTACAAATGCACTGTCCGAGCAATTTGAATCGCCTGAGCTTATCCAGGTAAGTTCCGTCGGACCTACAATGGGTAAGGAGTTGTTCAAAAACTCATTAATTGCTGTCGGTCTGGCATTTTTGGGAATTTGTATTTATCTTTCAATAAGGTTCAAATTCGACTATGCGCTGGCGGCGCTGCTTGGGATATTCCACGACGTAATTTTCGTATCGGGCGTATTTGCAATTCTCGGGCTGGTTTATAACGTACAAATTGACGGCTTGTTTATCACGGCGATTTTGACCGTAATCGGGTTTTCGGTACACGATACAATCGTTGTGTTTGACAGAATAAGGGAAAATTTGCGTTATTATTCAAAGAAAATGTCGTTTGGCGAAATTGTTGACGCCTCGGTAAATCAAACTATGGCAAGAAGTATCAACACGTCATTGACCACGTTAATAACTTTGTGTGCCCTGTATTTCTTTGGCGGGGTAACGACAAAGGACTTTGTATTGGCAATGATTTTGGGTATTGCAATCGGGACGTATTCAAGTATATTCTTCTGTAGTATGCTTGTTGATTTTTGGAACGACAAACAAACGGTTGCGGCATAAGAAAAGACCTCGAAAGAGGTCTTTTTTATTGAAAAAGCGCATAAACTTCGACATTAAAAAAAAGTAGGATGTGTGAAAGGATTTTCATCCATCAACTCAATGACGTGTGCTAATATGCAAAACCTAATGTAGAAAGTGGCTTGCCACCTCACTTAAGTAACCGACTTAATGACTATATTACTGCTTTTATGGCTTCAATCATGCCTGTTTCATCGGCAATATTTTTTCCTGCGATATCAAATGCCGTTCCATGCGGAGGTGATGTTCTTATGACATCAAGCCCGATTGTCATATTTACCGTTTTGTTTCCGCAAACGGTTTTTATCGGAATTAACCCCTGATCGTGATAGTTCGCGATTATACAATCATAATCCGCCGCTTTTACAAACAAAGTGTCCGCAGGCAAAGGGTTTGTAATATTTATCCCGTTTTTTTGAAGGGTTTTGACGGCAGGAATTAAAATATTAATTTCTTCTCTGCCCAAAATCCCGCCTTCTCCCGCATGCGGGTTAAATGCACAAAGCGCAAACTTTGGCGATTTGATTTTCAGCTTTTCAACAAAAAATTTGTGAAGGTTTGAAATCTTTTCAACAACCATATCATAAGTAATATCTACATCTTTAAGCGCAACATGGCGGGTTAAAAGAAGTACTCTGAATTTGCCCGCAGCAAAAAGCATTTCGGCAGACTGCCCGTCGTGTGCCAAATACTTTTGCAAAATTTCGGTCTGCCCGTTGAAGTTGTGACCCGCAAGGTGCAGTGCGTTTTTTGCAACGGGTGCTGTCACAATGGCTTTACCCTTAATCTCACAGGCCTTTTTGAGGGATAAATACGAAAATTCACCGCCCTCCGCCGTTACCTTACCGGGGGTAATTTCGGAATTGTAAGGGATTTCGATTAATTCATAATTTTTGTTCAATTTTCCGTAAAAATCAATGATTTTTTTGTTTGAAATTAACAAAATATCATTCAAGTCAAGCCTGTTTAAGGCTTTAATCGTAATTTCCGCCCCGATACCGTTGGGGTCACCCGTTGTTATGATAATTTTATTACGCATGATGCTCAAAATACCTTAAAATATCTATCAAAGTATTAACGCCGCCCAAATTACCCGATTTTGTGACAATCCATTGTGCGTTATGATCCATGCTCAAAGCAATTGCGGGTGCAACCTCATCTACAAGCTGTAATTGAAGCGCCCCGATTTCTTCACAGCATTTGTACGAAGTTTCACCACCAAGCGTTATCAATATAAGCTCCTGACGTTCTACGACCTGTCGGGTTAATTCCGATAAGAAATCCGTTATAACTCCCGCAAGCTCGGCTTTGGTAAGCTCGGCACTTAAAGATTCATCGGAAAATCCGTCAAAATTCTTTATTATATTTGACGTGTGAACCAATACAATATTATTTTGCGCTAAATTAGATACAATCCGTTCAACAAGTTCAGACTTTACACCGCCCAAAACCGTTTGCAAATCAAGACTTATAACGAGAAGCTTTTCGTCATATTCATCACTTTGCTCCAATCTTTCAATCTGATTTGCGGTAATTTGCGTTGCGCTCCCCGAAACTATAAATTTGGGCAAATTCGGTATGGTTTTTTGAACTTTATCCACTTCGTTATCCCCAAACCAAACTTTTGAAAATACTCTTGCTGTAGCCGCTGTTCCCGCTGGCAAAATCTTGTATTCTGATTTGTTTATAGCCAAAACAAGCTGCTCAATATCAGTTGTTGAAACGGCATCGGCAACAATCAGTTTTTTCCCGTCATCTATAAGCTCTTTAATCCGTTTTAAAACGGGTCCTGCACCTTTCATAACCGTTTTGAGCTCAATTGAGCCGACAAGATTATGAAATTCTTCGGGTAATTGGAATTTTAATAGTGTTGGAAGATGTGATTCCATAATGGGGAAATGCGGATCGCGCGCCATTTCGGTTCTTTCTATGGGAACACCTTTTAAAAGATGATATCCGCCGACGGTTACTCTGCCTTCCATCGGAAATGCGGGGATTACAACCACCGCATCCCAGCCCAAAACCTCTAATATGCCTAAACTTTCAACGGCAATATTGCCTCTGACGGTGGAATCTATTTTTTTGTAATAATAATCGGGTTTAATCTTTTCTGTAAGCATTTGCGTCGTATGTTTAACCCGTTCATAAGCGTCATGCGGGGTTACGTTTCTTGATTCCGTTGAAACAGCCCAAACCTGAGTGCCTGCCAAATTTAACAGCTCAACATCATCATCAAGCAAAATAGATGTGTTTGCTCCGCTTAAATGAAACTGCAATGCGGTATCATTTGCGCCCGTAAGGTCGTCTGCAATAATTCCTACAACGTTAGATATCATAAAACTTCAGAATCTTTTTTTGAACCCAGCAGTCTTATATTGTTTGCAACAATCAGGAAGTTTTCACGGTCATTACCGGTTGCTTTGTCAACCCATTTGTTTTGGCTTATTCTTCCGTCAATTGCAACCTGAATACCTTTTTTAACATATTCTCCGGCAAATTCTGCCTGCTTATCCCAAACATCAATGTTAAACCAATCTGCAACTTCGGACTTGGTTTTCGGATCCCAACGGTTTACGGCAACGGAAAAATTCGCCTTTACCTTGCCTGATTCAAAATAGCGCACTTCTGCATCTCGCCCTACTCGTCCTACTAATACTGCTGTGTTCATTCTTTACCTCCAAAATCATTTTACAATAAAAATGATTATTATCTGTTTATAATTAAGAAATGTTAAATATCAAGCGGTATAAGCTTATCGACTGTAATTCCGAGTGCCAAAGCAAGTTTTGCAATCACAACCAGTGACGGGCTGTACTTTTCATGCTCCACCCGAGCAAGATATTCCGGTGTAATGTCGGCTTTACCCGCCAAAAACTCCTGCGAATATTTTTTTCTCGCTCTTTCAGCTCTTAAATTTTCTGCGAATATCCTTATTATCTTTTCTCTATCCATATTATGTATATTACCCCACATTTTTTATCCTGTTAATGATTTATAATTATATTGATATGATTTATAAATCAATACATGCCACTTATTTGCAGCATGGGTTAAAAGTACAACAGTTTTGTTTTTTATGCTACAATCTTTAAAGTAGAGTTAGGGGAGTCCGCCCCGAAAAGCGTAAAAAGCAGCATTTGATTTAGTAGCAAGTGTTTTACGCCAAAAGGACAGAAGGAATAAAAAATGGAAAAGAACGAATTAGGTGTATTAAGACACTCAACCTCACACATTATGGCGCAAGCCGTACAAAAGCTGTTTCCGCAGGCAAAGTTGGCTATCGGACCGGCAACAGACACAGGGTTTTATTACGATTTTGACCTGACTGACGGGCATGCGTTTACCGAAGATGATTTGGTAAAAATTGAAGAAGAAATGAAAAATATCGTAAAACAAAATCTTACGTTTGAAAAGTATTACGTTGAGGATGTTGACAAAAAAATCGCAGAATTTAAAGCGGAAGGTGAAATTTACAAGGCGGAATTGCTGGAAGAACACAGAAACGACAATCCGACACTGTATTTAACAAAAGACAAAGACGGAAATGTTTTATTTAACGATCTTTGTGCAGGACCTCACCTTCCAAATACAAGTTATATAAAGCCTAACGCCATAAAATTGCTGAAAGTTGCGGGAGCTTATTGGAGAGGCAACGAAAAAAACAAAATGCTCCAAAGAATTTATGCGACTGCGTTTTGGACAAAAGAGGATTTGGCGGCGTATTTGAACTTTTTGGAAGAAGCGGAAAAGCGCGACCACAGAAAACTCGGTGCAAAGCTTGATTTGTTCTCGACAAGAGAAGAACTTGGCGGCGGGCTTGTTTTGTGGCACCCTAATCTTGCAATTGTCAGAGAAGAAATAGAAAATTATTGGAGAAGTGAGCACAGAAAACGCGGTTACGTAACCGTTCACACTCCGCAAATCGCTAAATCAAAGCTTTGGGAAATCTCTGGGCACATGGATCATTACAAAGAAAACATGTTTTTTATTCAAAAAGATGACGAATCCGAAGATCAATATGTTGTTAAACCGATGAATTGCCCGTTCCATATATTAATTTATCAATCAAACAGGTATTCCTACAGGTCACTGCCTTTGAGAATGGCTGAATTGGGTACGGTTTACAGAAAAGAAAAATCAGGGGCATTATCGGGCTTAACGAGAGTTCAAGGGTTTACGCAGGATGATGCGCATATTTTCTGCACACCCGAGCAGCTTGTTGACGAGATTAACGCAATTATTGATTTTGTAGCTGATACAATGGCAATTTTCAAGATGGATTTTGAAGTTGAATTGTCAACCCGTCCCGAAAGCTATGTAGGTGAATTGGAAAACTGGAACAGAGCGGAAGCCGGCTTAAAAGAGGCTATGGAAAGACGCGGCATGAAATACGAAATCAATGAAGGCGACGGCGCATTTTACGGGCCTAAAATTGATTTTAAGGTTAAAGATGCTATCGGAAGAACGTGGCAGTGTGCGACAATCCAGCTGGATTTCAACCTGCCCGAAAGATTTGATATCAAATATCAGGACAAAGACGGCTCGATGAAAACGCCTGTTATGCTTCACAGAGTAATTTTCGGGTCAATGGAAAGGTTCCACGGCATTCTTATAGAACATTATGCGGGTGCTTTCCCGACATGGCTTGCGCCGACACAGGTTGCAATCGTTCCGATAAGCAACGAAAAGCATGCCGATTTTGCCGAAAAAGTTTACAAAAAAATGCGTGATGCGGGAATCAGAGCAAAACTTGACGACAGAAGCGAAAGCATGAACTATAAAATCAGAGAAAGCCTGCAAGACAAAAAAATTCCTTATGTCGTTGTAATCGGCGACAAAGAAATAGACTCAAACACTTTGGCAGTAAGAGCGCGTGGAATAGGTCAGGTCGGGACCTTGCCGATTGATGAATTTATCGAGAAAATAAAAGAAGAAATCAAAACCCGCGCAACTGATTCATTTGCAAAAAAAGCCTCTTGATGAGGCTTTTTTATTGGAAAGTTTGTGATAGAATTAAAATATGTTAAGTGTAGTAGTTCCTGTTTATAATGTTGAAAAATACCTTGCAAGATGTCTTGATAGCCTTGTCAATCAGACTTTGAAGGATATTGAAATTATTTGTGTAAACGACGGGTCAACAGATAATTCAAGAAATATTCTTGAAACTTATGCTCAAAAATATCCGCAAATAAAAGTCATTGACAGAGAAAACGGCGGACAATCTGCCGCACGCAATACGGGAATTGATGCCGCAAAAGGTGATTACATAGGATTTGTAGATAGCGACGACTGGGTTGATTTGGGTTATTACGAAAAGTTATACAACGCCGCTAAAAAATATGATGCCGATATTGCAGTTTCGGGAATTATAAGATTTCACAAATTTCATAAAAAATTTCACTTAAAAATAGATAATGAAACCGTCACCTCCGACATAAACGAAAAGGTTAAACTCTGCGATGTTCCCGATAAATCATACGTATGGAATAAAATCTACAGAACATCGAAAATTATAAAGTTTGAAGAAGGCGTAGTTTTTGAGGATGTTATTTTTACCCCTCAAATCCTTTTTAATACCGATAAACTTGTCACTGTTCCCGATATATACTATCATTATCGAAGAACCGGCAATTCTACTGTTACTCAGAAAAGTGAAAAAAATAATAATGACTCTGTTTATGCGCATAAAAAAGCCTTAGCCTTTTTCAAAGAGCATAACATTAATGTTTCGCATGCCTCAGAAACAAAAAGATATAAAGTTTTCGGCTTAACCGTATTTAAAGTTACAACCAAAAACGATAAGAAAGAATACCGCCTTTTTAATATAATAAAAGTCCGTATTTAATTGTGTTTTTCGATAATAGTTTTAGCCATTTCATCAAGCTTTTGGTAAGTGTCGGCTTTAGCTCTGCCTTTAACCAAAACGGGCTCAATTATTTCGACCTTCAAATTAGACAGCATGCCTGCAAGTTTGTCGATTAAATCGCCGCCCCATCCGTATGAACCTATTATTGTAGCATACTGAGCTTTGGGGTTTAAAACATTTGCAAGGTAAGCCGCATTGGCTGCCGCGGGATGCGGTGATGCCAAAACCATTGAACTTCCGAGAACTATTGTTTTTGCATCAACCAGAGCCATTGCCAAATCGCCCAAATCATCCGATACTATATCGTGTTTAAGCGTTTGAATACCCGCCGCATTGAGCTTTTCAGCCAAATAATCAATCATTTCTTTTACACTTCCGTACATTGAAACGTAAGGCATTACAACAAGGTTTTTAGGCTCATCCGATGTCCAATCTTCATACAAATCAAGAATAAACTTAGGATTTTTGTAAATCGGTCCATGGCTTGGTAAAACCATTTCGGGATTTATCTCTTTTACAAGCTGCGTATATTTTTGACACATTTTTCTAAACGGCATCATAATTTCTGCGTAATAACGTTTTGCGCTCAATTTTAACGCTTCGGAATTATCCGCGTAAATATTGTCGTCGAATGTATAATGTGCGCCCAAAAAGTCACAGGTGAAAAGCATTTTGTCCTCAACAAGATATGTAAACATTGTATCGGGCCAGTGAACTCCGGGGGCAATATAGAATTTTAATGTTTTATCGCCCAATGAAAGTTCTTCGCCGTTTTGGATTTCTTTAATTCTTGCGGGCGGAATTAAAAGCATTTCCATAATGTTATTTTTGCAAAAACGGTTTGTAACGATAACAGCATCGGGATATTTTTCAATTAATTTCGGCAAAGTTCCCGAGTGGTCCTGCTCACCGTGGTTTGCGATGATATAATCTATTTTTACATCGCCTAAATTTTTTAAAAACTCATCCGACATCGGAGGATACATCGTATCAATAAGCGCCGTTTTTTCAGAGCCTTTTACAAGATAAGAATTGTATGTCGTACCATGCTCAAGCGGTATAAGTTCATCAAAAATCTTACGGTCTTTGTCGTTTAATCCGCAGTAATATACATTGTTTTTAATTTCAATCATTTCTTCTCCTTAAGTTCTAATTTTAAAGAAGAACACATCGGGTTCTGCACACAAAGGGCAGTAATCGGGGCGTTCTTTCTGTGTCATTGTACATCCGCATTCGGAACATTCATAAGTAAAATTCCCGTCTTTATCGGGTTCAATTGTTTTATCTTCAACCAATTTGAGAAGATTTTTCATGTCAAACTCATGCTTTGCATCAACTTCAGCCACTTTTTCAAAAAGTTCGGCAATGTGTTCTTGACCTTCTTCGCGTGCGTCTTTTGCAAAACTTCTGTAGATTTCCGAAAATTTAAGACTTTCAACAGCATCCGTCATATTTTCAACTGTGGAAGGAATTTTGCCGTCATGCAAAAGCTTGAACCATAATTTGGCATGTTCTCTTTCATTATGCGCCGCTTTTTCAAGAATACGTGCCGCTATCTGATAGCCTTCCGCAAACGCAACGTCTGAATACATGTGATATTTACTTCTTGCTTTTGATTCCATTTCAAAAGCTTTTAACAAATTCTGTTCGGTTTTTCCCATTATTCAGCCTCAAACATATCTTTGCCAACGCCGCAAAGCGGGCATGTCCAATCATCTTCCAAATTCACAAACGGAATGTCGCCGTTTTCTTGAGGGTCATATACATAACCGCATACCGTGCATACATATTTTTCCATATTTGCTCTCCTTTTTTAATTATTTTAAAATATTTACTT
>CANQML010000019.1 GCA_947624935.1 Candidatus Gastranaerophilales bacterium | reverse complement strand
AATAAGCCAATAAGCGAATAAGTGCGAAACAGAATATAAACTGAAATAGATGTACAAACATAGGAGAAAGAAAAATGGAAACAAAGAACAATGAAAAAGAATTAGTAAAGCATGTCATTGCGAGCGACCGAAGGGAGCGTCGCAATCGCAAAGTCATGGCGTACTATAAAGCCAGCTTAATGTAAAGTTTATGTAGGTTGGGCTTTCAGCCCAACAAGGAAATGAAAGGATAATAATATGACAAAAGAATTAGTAAGAGAAAAAGTAACAAAACAAGACGGTAGTCGTGACGCAATCCCCACCCCTTGCGGGCGGGGAAGCAGTTGTGCGAGCGAAGCGAGCTACAACCACAGGGGCGGGGTCAATGTCAGCATCGACAGTCAAAACCCCTCACTCCAGCCCTCTCAGCTATGCAAGCAGGGTCACAAAGCTCGCAAGCTCGCTTGTTCCCTTTGCTTCCACATCGGGAGAGGAAGAAGTGAAGAGTGCCCTCTCCAAGCGGAGAGCGTGAGGGTTTGTCATGAAAATAGTGGCATTCCACAAAGCCTAATCAAAGTAACCGACTTAACGTCTTATCGTCTTAACGTCTTAAAGACTTTAAGAAAAGCTGCTTTTACTTTAGCGGAAGTCCTCATCACCCTCGGCGTCATCGGCATTGTAGCCGCGATGACCATTCCAACGCTTGTCAATAATTACCAAAAGAAACTTTTTGTAACAAAGATGAAGTATACCTATAGCCTTTTGTCCAATGCACTGGCTTTATCCGTTTTGGAAAACGGTAATGCAAACACTTGGAATTATGGGAAAAGCAGTGATAAGGCATCCACCGGTTCGAGTGAAGATTTAACATATATTGTAAATACATATTTCAAGCCGTATCTTAAAATATCAGAAGATATCGGAGTTAATGCAGGCGGTTATCACTTGGTACTGAACAACGGAATAACATTATCATTTTTTACGGATGGATATATAAACTCTGAAACCAATATTTATACACCGACGGTTATATATATTATTGCAGGCAACAATAAAAACACAACAAGTTATTCTGATTCATCTCGTGATTATTCAAGGCATGATATGTTTTTTGAAATAGTGAAGATAAATACATTATTAACATTTTGTTATGGAAGTCGTATTAATCGTGAAGATATCATAAATGATAAACAATACGGATGTAACAAAACCATAGCCAAAAATCTAAGATACAATTGCGGAACATTGATTAAGTTTGACGGTTGGGAGATTAAGGACGACTACCCGTGGTAGTTCAACTGCTTGGACACCCTCACCTCGTCGCCGTCATTGCGAGGAGGGCAAGCGTAACACGGCAATCTATATAGAGCCCTCACCAACAGTTGTAGTTCACTACGTTCACACAACTGTATCCTCTCCACACTGGGAGAGGAGAATTGTTCCCTCTCCTGCTGGAGAGGGTTAGGGAGAGGGAGCATGTCCTAATAACTGTGGCACTTCACAAAGTCTGATTGATGTAAAGAACTTATTCGCCTATTGGCTTATTCGCTTATTCACTTTACTTACTCATTCCCCTATTCTCTTTTCCATGTTAAACTAATCTTATGAAAATTGCTTTGTTAAATCACGGATGTGCCAAAAACCTTGTGGATAGTGAGCTTATGCTTGGGCTTTTGGCTGAAAAAGGTCACGAAATCACTTTAAACGAGGATGAGGCACAAATTGTTATCGTAAACACGTGTTCGTTTATCCATGATGCGGAAAAAGAATCTGTGCAATCGATTTTGCAAATGGTGCAAAAGGGTAAAAAAGTTATTGTAACAGGCTGCTTGCCGCAGAAACACAACGGTGATTTGAAAGATGCAATCCCCGAAATTGCTGCAATGGTTGGCACTTCAAACATTAGAGAGATTGCAAATGTAGTTGACAAAGTTGCGGACGAAAAAAACGAAGAATATATTTGTATGATATCCCAAAAGCCAGAATACGTTTATCCCGAAAACGTTGAACGTCAGCAGATAACGGTCGGGGCAAGCTCTTATGTAAAAATTGCGGACGGCTGTAATTACCATTGCGGTTACTGTATAATCCCGAACCTTCGCGGGGCTTACCATTCAAGACCTATGGAAAATATTATCGACGAGGTCAAATCGCTTGCAAAAAAAGGTGTTACGGAAGTTGTTTTGATAGCTCAAGATACAACGGCTTACGGGATAGATTTGTACAAAAAACAGATGCTGCCAAAATTATTACAGGAGCTTGAAAAGATTAACGGGCTTTCGTGGATAAGGATAATGTATGCATATCCTGCGCAAATGACGGATGAATTGATTGAAGAAATCGCACGCAATAAAAAAGTCGTTAAATACATTGATATTCCGCTGCAACATTCGGATAAAACCATTTTGGAAAATATGCGCCGTCCCGTTATGGATTATGAGGAGTTGATTAATAAAATCAGAGCAAAAATCCCTGATGTCACAATCAGAACGGCATTTATCGTCGGATACCCCGGGGAAACCGATGAACAGTTTGAAAATTTGTATAATTTTGTAAAGAAAATGCGGTTTGAAAAAATGGGAGTGTTTGAATATTCACGCGAAAAAAACACGATATCTTACGACATGTCGGAACAGGTCAAGACAAATATTAAACACGAGCGCTACAAAAAATTAATGGCGCTGCAGCAGGGGATATCATACGAGATTAACCAATCTTATGTCGGCAAAAAACTTTTGTGTATTGTTGAAGGTTTTACCGATGACGGGCTTATAATTTTAAGGAGCGAGCATGACGCGCCCGAAATTGATGGGCTTGTCTATGCAAGCTCGACAAAAAATGTCCTGCCCGGAGATATAGAACATGTTATAATAACTAAGGCAGATGAATACGATTTGTATGGAGAGATTTAATGGAATATATTGAGAATAAGGAAGTTGAAGAAGAACAAACGAGAGCGATTTTTAATGATATGCTGAAATATGCGCCCTCAAAGATTGTAGGGTTTTTCGGGAACGCTTTAATCGTGCCGGTTTATACAAGCATATTGTTGCCCGAACAGTACGGGTTATATTCAATTTCTATAGCGCTTTTGTCGTTTTTGTGTATTTTATTTTCTGATTGGGTGGGGCTTTCGGGCTTAAGGTTTTTCAGACACCACCAGATAACTCAAGATATCCCGAAATACATGACCACTCTTGTATTTATACTTGCGGTTAATATAGCTTTAATGTTTCTGTTTGCATACACTTTCAGGGAAAGTTTTTATTCGTTTTTCCATATTCCTGCAAAGTATTTTTTGGCGATTTTGCTTTTGATAATCCCCGTTGCGATAAGGGCATTGTTGTTCCAATTGATAAGAGCGCAGTTAAAATCAATGTCGTTTACGCTTTCGACCATTGTTAACCAATTTTTGACGATAGCGTTGTCGGTATTTTTCGTAAAATTCTTCAATATGGGTGCAATGGGCATGCTGCTTGGCATGGCGGTTTCGATTTCATTGATTGATTTACTTTTGATTTATCAAAGTAACATTATAAAATGGTTTAAAGTCCAAAAGGTTGAATGGACGTTTTTGATACCGATTTTCAAATACGGGATACCGATTGCGGCGACTTCATTGAGCGCATGGATAATCAACCAGAGCAACAAGTTCATTATGAACAGTATCAAAGGCTTTTCGGAGGCGGGAATTGTCGGGGTCGGTTACGGACTTACGTTGCCCATGCTTTTGACTATATTTGCGATGATAACGGTTGCGGCAATTCCGAGAATTATAAATATGTACGAAGAAAAAATTGACGTCAGACCGATTATATCAAAATTTGCGGGCTATTATCTTTTGATATCGCTGCCGTTGATAGTTGTCATGTCTTTGTACTGTATGGACTATGTAAATATATTTGCAAACGAGAAATTTCAAACAGCGTATAAACTCATCCCCTATTTTGCATTTGGGACGTTTTTCCTTGCGCTGACTGATTATACGACGTTGCAATACCATTTGGCGAACAAAACTCACATTGATTTTATAATCAAGCTTGTATCGGGAATTGTCGGGGTGGTTTTGAATATCGTTTTAATCCCTGAGCATGGGCTTATCGGAGTTGGAATAGCGACATTGATTGCGAACTTTTTGTACTTTTTGTTAAGTATAACAATTGTTTTGCCGAATTTGGGGTTGAAATTCCCGCTCAAGATGTTAGTTAAGATAGTTTTATCATTTATACCGTTTTTCTTAATTTATTTTGGGTATTCTTATATTAATCTTAACAAACCTATACCCGAGATGTTGACATTATTGGCGATATTTTATTATTCATACTGGTTTTTGGCGAAGCCCGAATTTAATATGAAAAATAATGATTAAGAAATGTTAAATTTTGCAAAAAATCACGCAATATTTTTCATATTGTGCCGTTAATATATATATAAAGTATATGTATTATTGTGCTAAAAGAACTTAAGAAAACGTAATAATGTGTGATTTTAGACCATGCTCTTGGTACAATAAGAAGTGTATGATATGCAATTAAAATTAATGAATAAACTGAAAGGACGAAGTAAAATGGAACATGAAACGACAAGTAAACGCAGGATTATTGCAGCATTGTTAACTACATTTTTCCTAATGCAACAGTCAATGGTTATGCCGTCGGTGGCAACAACGATAGGCGGCGGTGACAACTGGGTAGCAAAGGGACAGAACGGTACTTTTGATATCGACCCTACAGGATGGAATACTAAAACTAAAACAGGTTACAGAATGTATGAGCAATTTGATTTGTCTCAAGGCGACATTGCAAACCTTATTTTCAAATACAAAAATAAAGATATCAATACTTTTGTCAACTTCGTCAATGGCAAAATTAACATTAATGGTATAGTAAATTCAATGCGCGACGGCAATTTCTACAATGGTAAAGCGGTATTTATTTCACCGAATGGTATGGTTGTCGGCGCAAGCGGTGTTTTAAATGTCGGTTCATTACAGGTATTAACTCCTACTCAATCAGACTATGACAATTTAAAATTGGGCGATTTTGGAGTTCCTGCAAATGGTGGTGATATATCTTCGCTTGAACAATCAAAAGGCGGCGCTGAAGTTAAAATTGAAGGTAAAGTATTTACTCAAAACTCGGTTGACATTAATGCAGGTTCCGTAACAGTTGCAAATAATGCAGCTATTTTGGCTGGTCTTGGTGAAGGCAAGATGAAAAAAATGGATTCAATAGGTGATGCAACCAAACTTTTCAGTGAATTAGTTAATGCAAATAACTTAAAATCGGGTTCTGCTCTTTCAAGTGAAAACGGAAAGATTGTTATTACGGCATACAATGGCGGTAGTGGCAATGGAAATGTTAATGTTGAAGGTAACGTTACTAACTTTGGTACAGGCGATGTTGATGTAACAAGTGAAGGCGGAATGACCGTTGCAAGCACAGGTCTTGTAGGGGGGCGCGGTAAAGTTAACTTGAAAAACTCAGGCAACAAAGGCATGGATATTCAAGGTCATGTTATAGGTCATGGCGTTAATTTGACTAACTCAAATTCAAGTATAACAATTGGCGACAGCTCATCAAATGATAATTATGTCACTTCATACGGTAATGTTGATATTAATATCAGCGGTGGTGACTTAAAAGGTAATGGCGGAGGTAAAGACACACCGAAAACTCATATTGTTACCGAAAACAACGGTAACTTGAAAATCACTGTTACGGGCGGTGGAATTGGTGACGGACAAGTCGGTAAAGCATGCTCGGGCGGTGAATGCGTCGGTGTAGGTCCTGATGCAAGAGATTTGTCAAAATCCGTTAACACGAGAGTTTCAGGTAGAATTGATGCTTCGGCAGATAAAGATATTAACCTTGCAAGTATTGGTACGGATATGAGAGTTGGTCGTATTGCATCACAGAACGGCAGAGTTATCTTACTTGCAGATTCAAAAGTTAAAGGACAAACAGCATATTCAATCCTTAATGCCAACGATAATGGCGATATAAATGTTGAAGGTAACGGCGTTTCATTAATCGCCAGCGGAAGTATCGGTGATGCAGACAAAGACTTAAATATTAAACCGAACGGTGGCGGGGTTGATATGTTAGCACTTAAAGGCAATATTTTTGTAAGGTCTTTTGGTGATAAAGTTAAAGTTTGTACTGTTATTTCAAGAGAAGGCAGTGTTGACCTTGTCTTTGAAGGCAGCGCAGATATCACCGAAGTAACTGCAGCTAAGAAAATCAAGATTGTTGCTAAAGGTAAAACTTTAGAGATTGATAACCTTGGTTCGGTTCCAAATACACCCGTAGATTATTATGGAAGGAATGACAATACGGTTCCCCAAGAAGTTGTATTGAAAGCTCTTGACATAGCAGGTCACAGCGCAGGCAATAAAAATATGGATCCGCACAGTGAGGTTATCGTTAAAAACGGACGTGTTCAAAATAACAGTGATCCAAGTAAGGAAGAAGTAATAATCGTTGCAGATGATATATATGCAGACGGTAAACACTACAACAGAGATGATAATGATGCTAATCATCCGGTACACGACGGTCAAGGTCACTTTACTGTCGAAGATGACGGAAGAACCAACCCGATAACTGATGAAAACGGACAAAATGATGATGAAATTCAGGTTGGTGGACGTCCTGTAAAACCTGAAGATGTAACCGAAGAAGGCGCAGATAAAGATTCAAGAATATACTATAATGATGATAACAATGATCCTGAAGATTCAGATTCGGACGCCGATGCAGATGCTGACGCAGACGCTGATGCCGATGCAGACGCTGATGCTGATGCCGATGCTGACGCTGATGCTGACGCAGACGCTGATGCTGATGCCGATGCTGACGCTGATGCTGACGCAGATGCCGATGCCGATGCTGATGCCGACGCCGATGCTGACGCTGACGCCGATGCGGATGCCGACGCCGATGCGGACGCCGACGCTGACGCTGATGCCGACGCTGATGCTGACGCTGACGCCGATGCGGACGCCGACGCGGATGCTGATGCTGATGCTGATGCCGATGCTGACGCTGATGCCGATGCGGATGCCGACGCCGATGCGGACGCCGACGCAGATGCCGACGCCGATGCTGATGCAGACGCAGATGCCGACGCTGACGCCGATGCGGATGCTGATGCCGATGCTGACGCCGACGCTGATGCGGATGCTGATGCCGATGCTGATGCGGATGCCGACGCGGATGCTGACGCCGATGCCGACGCTGACGCCGACGCTGATGCCGATGCCGATGCTGATGCAGATGCCGACGCAGATGCCGATGCTGACGCCGATGCAGATGCGGACGCTGATGCCGATGCCGACGCTGATGCGGACGCTGATGCTGACGCTGACGCTGATGCGGATGCCGACGCCGATGCTGATGCGGATGCTGACGCCGATGCGGATGCCGACGCCGATAACGACACAGCTGAAATCAACGGACCTGATGCTGGTAAATTGGTATTACAGCGTAAAACAACCGATGAAGTCATCCCGTCAATTGATAAACGTCAATTCATCAGATTTGATGTTTCAGGTAACAGAAACCCTGTCCAATTGGCTCAAAACTCACAAATCGATTCACTGGTTGATATCTCAAGAGGCGGTATTGCTGTTAAGCACCACAATCAACTTAAAGTCGGAGATGTGGTACCTGTTCAAATCACTTATGGTGACCTCGATATCAATGCCAACGTCAAAGTGGTTACGGCAACGGATGTCAGAGCAGGTGCGATGTTCGTAGACCTCGACAGAGCGACAGCAAACAAACTGCTCTATATGAACATTATGTTGGAAGATGCCGCAGGGACGATTTCAATGAAATAATAATTAAAAGACCAACCTTTAAAGGTTGGTCTTTTTGTGTCTGCACGACGGTGTTTACATTTATTCATAAAAATATTGATTTGCCTCGATTAATCATTTATGATAGAAAAAAAGAGAGGTAAAATATGAAATTAATGGAAGGCAAAAAGGGGCTTATTTTTGGGGTATCAAATACTCACGGTATTGCATACGCTATTGCCCGTCAATTGTTTGAAGCAGGCGCAGACATAGCTTTTACTTACGCAGGCGAAGCTATGGAAAAACGCGTAAGACCTTTGGCAGAAGAAATGAATGCCAAAATTATTATGAGTTGCGATGTTACAAAAGAAGATGAGATTAAAGCTGTAGTCAAAGAATGCGAACGAGTTTACGGCAAACTTGATTTTGTGGTGCATGCGGTGGCATTTGCCGCAAAAGAAGATTTGCAGGGCAGATTTATTGACACATCCCATGACGGCTGGAATTTGGCAATGGGTGTCAGCGCCTACTCACTCGTTTCAATTTGCAGAAACGTTGAAAATATAATGAACGAAGGCGGTTCAATATTTGCTTTGACTTACCTTGGCTCTGAATATGTCGTTGCAAACTACAACGTAATGGGCGTTGCTAAAGCCGCACTTGAATCTTCTATGAGATATTTGGCGGCTGATTTAGGCAAAAAAGGCGTCAGAGTTAACTGCATTTCTGCTGGCGCAGTTAAAACACTCGCCGCAAAAGGCATTTCCGGATTTGACAAGATGCTTAAAGCCGCAGTTGCAAAATCACCACTGAAACGCAACGTGGCACTTGAAGACGTTGGTAA
This sequence comes from Candidatus Gastranaerophilales bacterium, assembly GCA_947624935.1. Classification (GTDB taxonomy): domain Bacteria; phylum Cyanobacteriota; class Vampirovibrionia; order Gastranaerophilales; family Gastranaerophilaceae; genus SIG32. Next base: position 16,883 of record CANQML010000019.1, on the reverse strand, counting down.
AGCCGGATTGTATCTGGCATCTGACCTTTCTACAGGTACAACCGGTCAAATCCTCTATGTGGATTGCGGATGTCACGCAGTTTACGCATCGCTTGAAGAAATGGAAATAATCGCTAAATCAGTAGCTAACGCTTAAAAAAAGCTCCCGAAAGGGAGCTTTTAAATTTCTAAATCATTAAATTTCAAAAGTTGATACGGCTCATATTCAAGCGCTTTTGAAATTTTTTCGACAATGTCTAAAGTCGGTGATGAAATATTACGTTCAATTGAGGTGATTGTCGTCCTTCCTATCCCTGCCAAATCGGCAAGCTGCTCCTGTGACCAGTCACGCTTCATCCTTTCAAATCGTACTCTCATGCCGAATTTTTTAGACAAACTTTTATTCATAATGTCATAATATTAACATCTTGACAATATCCCCACAATACGTTATTATGTCATATAGACAGTATAATGACATCAAGACAATATTATGAAAGATGAACAACTTTACGAATTAGAGGACATTATTACCAAAATCAGTGCTTATGTCGATATCCTTAAAAGTTATTGCGCCTCAAAAACCGATAATGCCGAGCTTATCAACGTCGGTTTGCTGCTTTGCGATATTAAAACCAAAATCGACAGGGCAGGCACTTTGTTTTAAATCATTGTTTGTGGTAAAATTATTCCGAAATGAGGATTTTTATGGTTAAAGATTTACCTACAATTTATGATGCAAAATCAACTGAAGAAGAAATATACAAGTTTTGGGAAGAAAACGGCATGTTTAAGGCAGATGCCAAAAGCCAAAAACCGCCGTATTCAATAGTAATTCCGCCGCCAAATGTCACGGGCGTTTTACACATGGGGCATGCACTTGATGAAACATTGCAAGATATCTTAATCCGCTACCACAGAATGAGCGGCTATGAGGCATTGTGGCTGCCCGGAACCGATCATGCGGGAATTGCAACCCAAAATGTTGTTGAAAAAAAATTGAGAGAACAAGGTAAATCACGCCATGATTTAGGCAGAGAAAAATTCTTACAAGAAACTTGGACTTGGGCAAACAAGCACAAATCCGCAATTCTCGACCAATGCAAACGCCTTGGCGCATCTTTTGACCGCTCAAGAGAACGTTTTACGTTCGACAAAGGTTGCTCCGATGCCGTCAAAGAAGTTTTTGTAAAATTATATGAAAAAGGACTTATCTACAAAGGTGCCTATATCGTAAACTGGTGCCCTCGCTGTCAAAGCGCGATATCTGATGTCGAAACCGAATACGAAACGGAACAAGGTCATCTTTGGGAGATATCCTACCCGCTAAAAAATGAGGCGGGCGCAATTATTGTTGCAACAACCCGTCCCGAAACGATTTTCGGCGATGTTGCAATCGCAGTTCACCCCGATGACCATAAATATTCCGAATTAGTCGGAAAAACCGTTGTAATCCCGCTTTCAGGCAGAGAAATTCCGATTATCGCAGACGAATACGTTGACAGAAACTTTGGAACGGGCGCAGTTAAAATTACTCCCGCTCATGACCCCAATGACTTTGAAGTCGGGAAACGTCACAACCTGAAACCGATTTGGGTTATCGACGGCGAAGGCAAAATGAAAGCATGCGGCGAAGTTCCGCCGGAATTTCACGGGCTTGACAGATACGAGGCGCGTGAAAAAATTGTCGGTCTGCTTTCGTATAAAAACTTTTTGCTAAGAACCCGCGAGCATGAACATAATGTCGGCAAATGCCAGCGCTGCAACACTACAATCGAGCCGCTTTTGTCAGAGCAATGGTTTGTTAAAATGAAACCGCTTGCAAAAGAGGCGATTGCAGCCGTCAAAGACGGAAGGATTAAGTTTATCCCCGAACGCTGGGAGAAAAACTATTTGGGCTGGATGGAAAATATTCGTGACTGGTGCATTTCCCGTCAGCTCTGGTGGGGACATCAAATTCCCGCATATTACCACAACCAAACGGGCGAAATGGTCGTTGCCAAAGAAAATCCTGACCCCGAAAATTACACGCAGGACAGCGATGTTTTAGATACGTGGTTTTCATCAGGGTTGTGGCCGTTTTCAACCATGGGTTGGCCCGACACAAATTCCGACGACTTTAAAAAATTCTACCCGACAAGCGTTCTTGTAACAGGTTTCGACATAATATTCTTCTGGGTCGCAAGAATGATTACCATGGGGCTTGAATTTACCAAAAAACCGCCATTTCCGACGGTTTATATCCATGGGTTAATCCGTGACGAAAAAGGTCAAAAAATGTCAAAATCCAAAGGCAATACAATCGACCCCGTTGTTATTATCGACAAATACGGTTCTGACGCACTGAGATTTACCATGACATCTCTTTGCACCTATGGCGGTCAGGATATAAAAATCAGCGACGAAAGATTTGAATACGGCAGAAATTTTGCCAACAAAATTTGGAACGCGTCGCGCTTTGTGTTGATGAACCTTGAAGGCGTCGATAACGAAGAATTTGATTTTTCAAAATTAACCATCGTTGACAAGTGGATTTTGAACGAGCTTAATAACACGGCAAAAGAATTTAACGAAAACATCAAAAATTACAGAATTGGCGAAACCGCGCATATAATGTACGATTTCTTTTGGAATAAATACTGCGACTGGTATGTTGAAATTGCAAAAATCCAACTTGCAGACGATAGTCTAAAACTCAATACGCAAAGGGTTTTACGTTATGTCCTTGACATGTCGCTAAGGCTTTTGCACCCGATTATGCCGCATATTACGGAAAAAGTTTGGCAGTTAATCCCGCAAAAATCCGAGTTTAAAGCAATAATGCTTGCAGATTTCCCCGTTTGGAATGAAAAACTTTCTTACCCGAAAGAAGCGCAGGAAATGGAGCTTGTATTTGAAACGATAAAATCTTTACGAAATGTCCGCCAAAGCTTTAATATCCCGATGTCTTTGATGTTCGATATAGAAATTCGTGCGGACAAAAACGAAAAATCAACATTTGAGGCAATCGAAGCTTACATCAAGCGTTTGGCAAAAGTTGACAAAATTTCTTATTCAGATAGCACCGATGCTCCGAAAAAATCGGCTGCGGCTGTCGTTTCAGCTTCCAAAATAATAATCCCGCTTGAAAATCTTATTGATTTCAACGAAGAAATTAAGCGTCAGCAAAAGAAATTGGACAAATTAATTCAGGAAAAAAATTCACTCACAGGCAGAATGAAAAACGAAAAATTCGTTCAAAATGCCCCAAAAGAATTGATTGAACAAACAAAATCACGTATTGACGAGATTTCCGTGCAGGAAAATAGCATCAATGACCTAATTTGTTCTTTAAAAGCTTAACTTTTCTTAACAGTTAATCATTTCATAGCAAAAAAAAAATTCTCCGGTTTTAAAATAAAAAAAGGAGAATTATATGGCAATTGAAAGATTAACTTCGGCTATGAGAAATGCCGTAAAATTAAGCAGAAGTGATGCAAGAATGATGCATGTACTTGATGATGCACCTGTAATGGGACTTACAAGATACAATATAAGAACACCAAAAAATGAGATTTTAAAGCTTACCGTCGGCGAAAATGTTTTGTGTGCAAATTATCTCAAGAAAAATACGCAAGGTGGATATTTGAGCAATATGTTGTATATATTAAAAAGTTCAAGCGAAAGTATAAACGAAAAATTTGCAGAAATAGTAAATAATGTAATCAAAAAATAAAAACTTTACATATTGACAAAAATTTGTTACAATCTCAGTATAATAAGCATGGGGTATTTAGGTGTCAAAAGATTTAGATTTTGAAGAATTACTGAAAAAATACGACTACAAATTCCAAAAAGGCGATTTGGTAAAAGGCGTCGTATGCGGTTATGATAGTCAAGGCGCCATGGTTGATATTGGCGCAAAAACAATTGCCATTGTTCCCGTCAAAGAAGCCGTAGAGAACAATGAAAAATTGGAAGAAAAGCTTGAAAAAGGCAAAGAATACGAATTTTTGATTATTCGTGAAGAAGATGACGAAGGCAGATTTTTATTATCTAAGAAAAAAGTTGATTTTGCGTATTCTTGGAAAGAGCTTGAAAAAGCAAAAGAAAGTGATGAAACTATACTGGGGACAGTTGCCGGAGTTGTCAAAGGCGGCGTCACGGTCGATATTTTAGGGATAAAAGGCTTTGTACCTTCATCTCAGTTAAGGGAAACCGAGCCTGAAATTGGCAGTAAAATCGAATTAAAAATATTGACTTTAGACAGCCAGCAAAATAATTTTATCCTATCTAACAAAAAAGTTTATGACGACAACGCAACAGAAGTCAGAAAAAATGTATTCTCCCAAATCGAACCCGGGCAGATTGTCAAAGGCGAAGTTGTCAGGATTACCGATTTTGGTGCATTTATAGATTTGGGCGGAATAGACGGACTTTTGCCGTTGTCACAACTTTCCTGGCGTTGGATTGATCATCCGACTGATATTTTGAATATCGGTGATAAAATAGATGTTGAAGTTATTGCGGTTGACCATGATAAGCAAAGAGTTTCATTAAGCCTTAAAAACCTTGAGCCGGATCCGTGGCTTGAAGCTGAAAAACAAATTAAAGAAGGCGATAAGGTTGAAGGTACAATTACAAGAATAAAACACTTTGGCGCATTTGTTGAAGTTTTCCCTGGAGTAGAGGCTCTCTTACCGCATTCTGAAGTGGCTGAAATGCAAAATGAAGGCAAAAATATTCTCAAAGTTGGTGATAAGGTTCAAACATATATCTTAAAGTTCAATCCGACAGACAGGCGTATTGCTTTAACAATAAATGAACCTCAATAAATTTAAATCCTTTCTATTATAATCGTCCCTCGTACAGATGGACGATTTTTTTAGTTTTTGTGTTCATAAATCTTAATATATATCGTATAATTTTTATAGAATACATTGACTTTATAAAAAACGTCATTAAATATGGAATAGGAGGCCGAATTATGGGCATGGCAGCATCACAGGCAAGATATTTAGGCTTGACCGCAAGAAAAACTAACGTAGAATATGAAGGACAACAGGTAAACCAGGCACGTACAGCATTGGCAAACCAAAGCGCAAATTTGTTTAACCAATTGTTGGCATTGGAAGTTCCGACGCCGCCAAGTACGGCAGATTTTACAACCATCCAGTATTCTTATATCGACGGTACAAACGGTGAAACAATTTCAAGCATGAATCAGTTAGATCATGATCCGGACGGTTACAACTATTCGGTTACGCACTATCACTTTGCGGAAGTATACAGAGGGCAGCAGCAGCTCATTTCTAACCCGCAGGTTGAATATACAACCGACGGACAGCAACCTCCTGTAGAAACTCCGACTTATGTTGGCAACTCTAAATTGAATGAATATGTGCCCGGTCAGGATAAAGACCTTGATGCGGCATTTGAGCAGATTTGCAAAGATTGGCCTGATTTCAAAAAATACGCGGATGTAGAAGGTAATAAAATATATTCATACGTATCGGGTGGAAGAACTTATTTTTCAACCTACGATGATTTAATGAAAAGTGCAAAAAGCGGCACTGACCCGACCAAACCGATTGAAAATCAAACGGTTAAATTAGTATCGTATTTTGCAGAAAATAACAAAGAAAAAATTGAAAGAACTGAAAAAGCACTTGTGGAATTTGACGGAACCGGCAGAGCAACATCAATTCGTTATGAAGATTCGTCGGTTGTGTATACGCTTTCAACAGAGTCAATTACCGATGAAAACGCTTATCAAGATGCAATGAATCAGTACACGTACAATGTTGAAGTTTACCAAAAAGAAATTGAAGATATAAACGCAAAGACAAAGGCTATCCAAGAAGAAGACAGAACTTTAGAATTAAGGCTAAGACAGCTTGACACGGAACAAGATGCCCTGCAAACAGAAATGGAAGCCGTCAAGAAGGTTATTGAAAAGAACATCGAATCCACATTCAAGACGTTCGAATAAGAGGTTTAAAAATGTCCTACAAATACGACAGTTACTTAGTAATAGCAAACAAATTCAGCTCTGCAAGCTCGGATGCGAAGGCGCAGTTATTTGAAACCTATGACAAATTACGTGATTTAACCGTATCGGGAAGTGGCGCCGGTTCAGGTTTTGAGGCGGCAGGCGGGTTTTTGTACAACCTTGCCAGCTTATTTTCTCCGTCATCATTTGCAACAGTCTTTGGGGCATCGGAATCCATGAGTATTCCGGGAACTTCTTATTTTTCAAGCATGCCGAACGGTTCATCTTACGGATTAAATTCTTTGTATGATTATTCGGGTTTCCCCGGCGGTGCGGCACCTATTTCGATGAGCGGGTTTGCAACCGGAGGTGCGGCTGCGATAAACGGTTTTGGTACATCAGGATGTCCGACGGGTTACGCATCAAGTCTTGGCGGAATAGCCGATGTTGCAACGGCGGCTGCTTATGGTGCAGGCAGGCTTAGCGGCTGGGGTATCGGAAGAAGCATTGTATTACCTTTGGCAAGCTGCATTTCCGGTTGGGGCGGCGTAATGCAGGCGGCAGCACCTTATTTGGGACAGTTCGGTTTGCCCGCAATAGTTATGGCAAACTTGATGCAAGGTACGTCATCTGCCGCATTGGCTGCTTATCAGAATATTTCGGGTAACATTACGGCAAACGCAGATACAATTCTGTCAAATAAAGTCAGAAATATTGAAACGGTTTGTAAAATGCTTGATACACAGGGCGATGTCGTTAAAAAGATGCTTAAAGAATCTATTGACAGCGACAGCAAAGCAGTTCAAAACTTATAATTAAAGTTTTTTGATTTTTTGCCGTATAATATAATTACAGTTTAGATTTACAATCATTAAGACATGTTACAAAATGTAAAAAAACATGGCAATTATTAGGTGTAATACGTTTTTATATAATTGTAGGTCTAAAGTGTAAAGGAGTAATATGTTCCGAGAAACTTTAGAGACGAATATAAAAAGATTGTTAGATTTCTTGATATATTCAAAAAACTTCCTGATAAGGAAAAGTCCTTTCAAATCACTTGCAAATTCAATAGTGGAAGGATTGAAAGATTTTCTGACAATGAAAAAGAAGTTAAAAATGGCGCAATACAGATTAAATTATCACCGCCATCAGCTTCAAAAAATGGAACAGTTAATTGCAGAAAATAACGACCATAGTTTCTTAAAGGGAAAAAATCTCAATGAAACCAGGTAGAAGGAAAAACAATGGGACTAATTACTGCAACAATCAGAGCCAAGGTATTACTTGCAGAAAAGATTGACCTCGAGTGGAAAATTTCACAAATTGCTCAATCGCAGTCAAACCTTGCGCAATCAGTTCAAGATTTGATGGAGGTCGGAACGGATTATACCGACCCAAATTCGCCCGTTGTTAAAATGTTAAATCAAAGACAAGCAAGACTTCAACAGCTTGAAAAACGTTTGCAACTTCAAATGTCACAATATCAAACAAGACTCAAAATGGTTGAAACCGAACTTGAATCTGCACGAAATATGCGTGACAAAAGTATTGAAGCGGCTTTTAAATACTAGTTTGAACAAACAAGCTTATGATATCGTTTAGTGCGGCATACTGTCTTTGATATTTTTGTGCCTGTTTTTCTAAAATGCCGATTTGTCTTTTGTATTCCATAATTGACGCTTGGCACTCACGAGAAGAGTTGTTTAAGCCTTCTTGTACCTGTTGAGCTTCTTGCAAAACGCTTTTCATTGAAATGCCCAAAGCTTCCATCGTTTGCTTGATAATCAAAGCGCCTGTTTGTTTTGTAACACCGGCAGGAAGTTTTGTAATAAGCTGTTTTAAAACGGCAACATTTGAAGGAACTTCAAAATCGTCGACATATTGAGGATTTAATTGAGGGGTATTAGCCGGTTTTGGTTCTTCAAAAGTCGGTTGTTCATAAACGGGCTGTTCAAACATAGGCTGTTCAAAGACAGGTTGCTCGGTGACAGATTGCTCAAAAATCGGTTCTTCATCAAAAGCAGGTGAAGCCGGTTCTTCCACGACAAATTCACTTTCCATGTTATTTTCTGCAACCGGTTCTTCTGCGTTAACTGGTTCAAAAGTTTCTTCTTCCACAATTTCCAAGTCTTCGTTTTCTATGGGAGTAATTTCCACATCGGATTGCATTTTCAATGCTTCAACAATTTTTCTCCCTACTCCTTCAGTTATTTTGTTATTTGCCATATTTTCCTCTTAAAGTTCTACTATACAATTATACTAAACAAAACAAAAAAATAATTCAACAATATTGTAATAATGGCTTAATAATATGAAAAGAAATTGCCCAAAACTGCTTTTTATGATAATCTTGATTTATGAAGGAATTTAGATTTGAGAAGTTAAAGGATTTGAATTACGGTGAAAATCCGCATCAGGCAGCATGGCTTTTTGAAGGTGAAGAAAAAGCGGATTATGAAATTTTATCTGATAATGAATTAAGTTATGACAATTATATGAACTTATATGAATTAACGGGTATATTAAGTGAGTTTTATGATGTCAATGCCGTTGCAATAGTCAAGCATGAAGCATGTTGTGGTATTGCGCTCGGGCGGGATATAGACGAGGCATACAATAAAGCTTTTGATTGCAACCCTGTAAGTGCTTTTTACGGGACTATGGGGTTTACGAGAAAATTGGATTTGGAAATTGCAAAACATATCAATTCAATGGGGGTCAAAGTTGTTTTGGCACCGGATTTCGAGCCTCAGGCGGTCGAGTTATTGAAAAGTAATGTCAAGGTGGTTAAGCTTAACACTCCGATTGCACATTTGAGAGATATGTGTCGTGAGGAGATAAAAATAACTCCGTTTGGTGTTTTAATACAGGAAAAAAATCTTAGTAATCTGAATAAAGACACTTTCAAAGTGGTTACAAAGGCTAAACCTACGACCGAGCAGTTGGAAGATGCGATTTTTGCATGGAAAGTGGTAAAGCATGCCAAAACCGATGCGGCGGTTGTGGCAAAGGATTTTACAACGCTTGGGATAGCACAAGGACAATCAAATTCCGCAGTGGCAGTGGAAGAAGCCGTAAATTTTGCATGTGATGGGGCAAAAGATGCCGTTTTAGCAACAGACGGGATAATCTATTCTCACGATGCTATTTATGCTGCTGTTCAAAGCCGAATAGGTTTGATAATACAAACCGGCGGCGCCGAAAAGGATAGAGAATTAATTGAAATAGCCGACAAATACGGGCTTGCAATGGTTATGACGGGGATAAGGAATCATAAATATTAATTATGGAAATAAAAGAGTGGGATGATTATTTTTTGGATTTAGCAAAGACATGTGCAAGCAGGTCAAACTGTATACGGGCGCAAGTCGGGGCTGTTATTGTCGGTGAGGACAGAAAAATAAAAGCAACCGGCTATAACGGTACACCGTCAAAAGTCGAATCGTGTTATGAACGAGGCGAATGCTACAGGATTAAGAACAATATAAAATCCGGCACATGCTATGAAACATGCCGTTCAATCCATGCCGAGCAAAATGCGATAATCCAAGCAGGGCAGGACAGATGTAAAGATGCTACCATGTATATTTGGGGGCATAATTTTATTTGCATTTTATGTAAGAGGTTTATTGTGCAGGCGGGGATAAAAAACTGCGTGCTGAAAAAAGATGAAAATTCACCGATTGTAAGAGTTTCCGTAGAAGATATCCGAAACGAATTAAACGCATAAAAAGGGGGTTTTATGAAGAACAGACAAAATGGTAACGGGGGGGGGGCTCTCTCAGCATTTACTATAACTGAGCTAATTGTAGCCATGGTGGTATTAGCTTTGGTTGTTTCAGTTACCATACCGATTGTAAGAAAGAAAATGGAGAAAGTGAGTTATGCCCAATACTGGATGGGCTATAATGCGGCTCAAAATATTGCTAAGAACCTGCCTCAAGGAGATGATAGTTCAAAAGCATGTGATGTTGAATTTGGAAATCATTGTTGGACGATAGTGGGTCTGTAACAAAGGCTGAATGTGAAGAACTAATAACAAGCGGATACGGTATTAAAGCTTGCAATGATGAGAATGACTATTGGGCAGGAGCAGTCAAACAATGCGGAGGAACAAAAAACATGCCGACATTGGCACAACTTGCACAACTTGCTGATCAAATATACGGAGAAAGTGGAATAGGTGAAAAAGAATATAAAGGTGGATTAACAATAAAAGATCAAGAATTATGGAACACTTTAATCAGCAAATCGACAAACTCCTTATCTTTTTTCTATGTTTGGTCGGGTGAGGAGTCTAGCATGTACAACGCGCACAACCGCTACTTCAAAACTTCGGAATCAGGCTACAGCACCAGCAACCTCTACCGCGACACCAGCAACAAACTCGCGGTGTGCCTGAGCGAAGCTCCGAAACCGGCAGGTTTGTGCGACTCAATTAAAGACAGATTTAACATCTCGGATTATGATTGCACTTTGGCAAATGTTAATGATTCTTCGGATTTTGATAAACCTCACATAACTTTTTCAAACGGGTTAAGACTGTTTGTCGGTTCAGACTTTGAAGAATTATTTCCTGACGCAGAAAGTGAAAACGACAGAACAGGGTATAAAGTCTACATAGACATAAACGGTTCAAAAGGCAAAGGGATACTTTGGGAAGATGTATTTCCCTATTACATCTTAAAATCGGGCAAAGTGCTTGCGGGCTACCCGACAGATGCCGAAATTGGCGGGAATAACAGTGAATATTTAAGTGTTAATGTTCTGTATGACGATTATTCGGGCGCAAATCGTGCGGTCAAATTCCTGATCTTAAATACAGATTTTAAAACCGCCGTATGTAAAACAGGAATAATGAAATCAAACGAGTATTGCAAAGGCGTGACGATTGATGACATATGCAAAGTTTATGAAAACGATTGTCGCATTAAGGTCAAAACTCCGATTAAGATTTTTTAAAAATTTATTTTCATGATAAATGTCTGTTAAAAACCGACTAAAATTTTTGCCATTCGCAAAAAAATCATTAAATAATATGTATGAAATCGATAACTTTATCTACGTAAAACAGATGATTTATCGGTTTCAAGGTGAACAAAATCTTATAAATTGGGTTAGAATAATTATAGAAAGGCAAAAATATGTTTAACGGTTTTTATCCAAGATACGAACTTGCAGGCAGAATAGAACATACTAAATTGGACAGCGGTTTATACGGTATGCCGCCTGCTCGTGTGGGTAGAGTTGAAACAACTTCATCACCTGATTTTAAGCAGGTGATGTCGGGTCTTATAGAAAATTTCAATCAAGAGCTTAATGCTCCCGACAATTTGTTGAAAGATGCGATGTCAGGCAATAATAATGTTGATATTCACGACGTTATGACCGCTATGGCAAAGTCCGAAATCAGCGTTAACGTTGCAACACAGCTTGTCGGTAAAGTTATTCAAGCCTATGACAGAGTAATGCAGATTCAGATTTAACAGGTAAAAAAACATGGATTTTCAAAAACTTCTTGAAAACAAACCTTTATTATATGGAATAATCGGAGCAATAGTGCTTGTTTTGGCATTGTTTGTCACAATCGGTGTTGTAAATTCTTCTAAAGGGGGAAAAGGCGCTTCAAAAGTTGTCAGTGAAAAAGTTATAAAAGAACCGTTGGACTTATTGACAACCGACAATATAGGAAAAGCAATAGAAATTCAGGCGCTTTTGGCAAGGGAAGGTATTGACGCAAGCAGAAAGCTTGACGGTACAAAATCCACAATTTATCTCAAACAATACACAATGAGCCAGAAAGATGCGGCGCTTTTAGCGATTGTAAAAAGCGGGTTGATGGACCAAAATGTCGGACTTGAAATATTTGACAAAGGCGATTTTACCTCTACCAAAGAAGATAAAAGAATAAGACTTGCAAGAGCAATAAACGGTGAGCTTGCAAGATTAATCCGTAAAATTCCGCCGATTGAAAATGCGTCGGTGTTTATATCAATCCCCGAACAAACAATGTTTACGGCAATGCAAAAGCCTGTAACGGCAACCGTTCAAATAACCATTCCCGCAGGTGATAAACTTGACCAGATTAAGGTAAAAGCAATAACCAACCTGCTTTTGGGAAGTGTTACGGGATTAGACGCTGAAAATATTGCAATAACCGATACAAACGGCAATGTTTATTCAAGCATAATGAACGCAAGCGACGAAATGCTGGAAAAATTACAGGAAAATGACAAATATATGCAGCAAAAAGTTTCGACGCAATTAGACCGGCTTATCGGAAAAGGAAACTATGTTGTAACGGTTAGTACGTTCTTGCGTCAGGCGCCTGTTGAAAAGTTTACGATAGAATATGATCCGCAAAAGAAAACGGCGGTCACGGAACAAAACTTCACCGAAGGTTTGGGCGATCAAACACAAGATGTTAACAAAAACGTAAATGCGGTAAGCGTTTACCTTCCAAACGGCTTGGCATCAGGTTCGTCGGATTCTTCGCAAAACAGAAGTTACTCACGTTCTGCGACCGAAACACAATACGGCGTTACAAGAACTCAAACGAACGAATACATAAAACCGGGCGTGGTTGAAGAAATCTCAATAGCTGTTACGCTTGAAAAATCAGCTATTCCGGCGGATACTACGCTGGAAGAATTAAAAGAATTGGTTGCGCATGCGGCAAGTCCGAAAGTCAGCGCTGAAAATGTATCAATAGCATTTTCGGATTCATCAGATCCGTTCTTGGCATCTGACAGACCGTCCAATTTGCCAAAACCCGATGCAACGGGCAACCCGTGGTGGCTTGCGATTGCACTTTCGGGTGCAGGTTTGTTAATCTTGTTTAAAGTTGTATCCGATAAAGTCAGAGATGTTCAAGAGGCTAACAGACAAGAAGTTGAAATGCTGAGAAGGAAAAATGCAGAGCAGGATAAGCAGTTGTCCGATATAAATTCACGTGCGGCACAGTTGACCGAAAGACAATCTGAATTGGCACAAAACCTCATTGAACAAAGACAAAGAGAATATCTGCCGCAGCAGGACGAAGGTCAATTGGCTAATGCGTTAGAAAACTTATCGGCGGAAATTTCTGATGCGGATGAAGAAGAAGCGTCTGAAAAAATTAAAAGTTGGATAGAACAGGGTTAATATGGCGATAAAAGGGTTTAATTATCAAGAATTTGCTCAAAATCTTACGGCGCAAGCACAAGAGCTTGTGCCCCAAGACTTTTCCGACCCTGAAAAACAGTATGTTGTAAATACACTCTTGAATTTTTCAACTCTGGCAGGCGAAGCCATTTATAATGATAAGGAATCCAATTTTAATGCTGATCAGGCAATGATGATAACTCAAATTATTGCCGAATGGTCTTTCCATAAATCTGTAGACTTGATTCGTTCCAAAATCCCGCAGGAATTTTGGGATCCTATAATGCAAAAAATTGCGTTCACCATTTTTGAAATCGCAAAACAAACTTATAAACAAGGTATGCCGCAAGATCAAGTTTTGCAGCTTATAGAACATCATGTTAAAAAGACGTATCTTGATTCGATAGCCGAGCTTAAAGACAAAGGGCTTATAAGTGACAGTTTAATGGAGCAGGCATCAAAGCAGTCAAATATTGACAATATGATGCAGCAAATGTCGGAAGAAGCTGCAGAACAGCAAGCTCCTCCGGCTCAAGCCCAAGAGGCTGCCCCGTCAGCACAGCCTGAGCCCCCGATTGACAATCAAACCCATAAGATTATGAAACTTGCAACGGTGGCGCTTTTATTCCAAAGAATTAAACAGGAAAAAGTACAGTCATTTTTAAACAAATTTAATCCTGATGATGCTCAAACAGTAATCAAATATATGGGTATGCCTGATTTAGAAAGCAGAATAAGCGTTAATACAACGCTTAGATGTTTAAATGAAATCAGAACATATTTGCCAAAGGCACAAGAGTTAAGCCCGAGCAAAATAGTTTTGAAACTTCAACAAGTAACGCAGGGGATGGATAAGCAACAATTAGAAACATTATTGAAACCCGAGAGGATGAAGGTGAAACGTTTGGTATTCAATGCTTTAGAGGGTGAGTATTATGACGTTGCGCCCAAAGTTGCAAACATTATTGCCACCCATATACAGGATAGTGTATAATAAAATTATGATTATAAAAAAGAAAAAACAGCAAGAATTAAATGAGGTTCCTGTTGAAGAAGAACCTGCAATCGACCTGTTTAATCTTGACAACATAGATTTCAAACAGCGTAACGAACGCCGCAGAGGGGATAGACGAAGGGGGTTCAGGCGGATTGATGACCGAAATCTCATATCGCGTGCAAGAGAAGAAGCCGATGCAATCCGTGAAGCTGCATTAAAAGAAGGTTATCAAGAGGGCTTAAATCAGGCAAAAGCCGACATTGAAGAATTGAAATCTTCAATCGGCGCGTTTATGAACGCATCTCAGGAAGTCTTTGATAAAATTGCTCCGGAAATTCTTTCTATCAGTGTTGATATTGCAAAAAAAATTATTAAAAAAGAGATATCACAAGCTCCCGAGATTTTGTTGGACAATGTGACAGAGATTTTGAAAGGACTTTCAAAAGAAGAAACAAAGATTATAATAAGAGCAAATCCTTCGCAGGTAAGTATGTTAAAGAACGAAGTGCCCGAAAATGCGCTTCAAATGGGGTTAGAAGCCAAGATACTTGTAATTCCGGACGAATCTGTGATGGAGGGCGGATGTGTGGTAACAACGACAAACGGGGTGGTTGATGCGACAATTGATACCCGGCTTGCGATAATAAGTGAGGCGCTTAAAGAGATTTAATGGCACAGGGCGGAACTTCAAATAATCCTATAAGTGAAATTTTTATGGCAGTGTTTGTATTGACGCTGTTATTAATCCTGCTTGTTGAAATGCCCAACTGGGTTATAAATTTTTCGATAAGCTTGAATATTACACTAGGTATAGTTTTATTGATGATAGCTTTGTATGTGCAAAGAACGCTTGAATTGGCGGCGTTTCCGTCAATCATATTGATTGGTACGATGTTTCGGCTGGTGCTTTCAATTGCATCAACGCGTTTGATTTTGGCAAAAGGCGAGGCGGGCGAAGTTATCCATGCGTTCGGGACATTCGTAACCGGCGGAAACATGGTTGTCGGCGGCGTAATATTCTTGATTATTACGGTTGTACAGTTTATGGTAATCACAAAAGGTGCCGAACGTATCGCAGAAGTCGCCGCACGTTTTGCCTTAGACGCTATGCCCGGTAAACAGATGACCATTGATGCGGACTTTAACGCAGGGTTAATATCCCCTGAGGAGGCGACCAAAAAACGTGAAGATTTACAAAGAGAATCAAACCTGTTTGGTTCAATGGATGGTGCGATGAAGTTTGTAAAAGGGGATACGATTGCAGGTATTATTATTGTTATTATAAACATTGTCGGCGGATTGTGCGTCGGATGTTTGATGAATCAAATGTCTATTGAAGATGCGGTTTCAAAATATACCGTGTTAACAATCGGTGACGGTTTGGCGTCGCAAGTTCCTTCACTTTTGATGTCAATTGCGGCAGGTATATTTATGACCCGTTCATCTGCTCAAAGTTCTTCTTTGGGTGCTGATGTTGCCGGACAGATTATGAGTAAACCTTATTCTCTGTTTTTTGCCTCGGGATTTTTGATGCTGTTGGCAGTAACCGCACCGATTACGGGACTTCCGTTTTTCCCGTTTTTACTGTTTTCTATAGGAATTGGTATCGCAGGATTTTCTGTATTGATTAATGCGGATGTTCAATCTCAATTGGGTCAGTTGGAAAACGTCCGACAGAATATGCAAGATTTGGTTAACCCCAACAGGATGTACGAAAGACTTGGCGTTGATGTTTTGAGCTTGCAGGTAGGCTCTAACCTGCTTGTAATTGCTGACCCCGATCAGGAAGGTCAATTACTTGCTAAAATCGCCGCTTTACGTCAAAGAGTTACCGACGAATTGGGTTACATTTTGCCGAACATAAGAATTATGGATTCGTCTGCTTTGGATGCGAATGAATATATGATTTCAATTCGCGGAAATACCGTTGCAACGGGCTATGTATACCCCGGCAGACTTATGGTAATTGCCGATCAGTGGGATGCGATGAGAAAAGAAGTTCCGGAAGATGCGATTATCGGTATTGACCCGACGTACCAAACTCAAGCCTACTGGATAACGTCGGAAGATGCAAAAACCGCACGCTCTGTTACGGCTGTTGATTCAACCGATGTTATTGTTACGCACCTGCAAGAATGCGTCAGAAAACATGTTGATGACGTTATGACAAAAACCGATGTTCTGAAACTTATGGAGCTTGTTCGTTCTCAAGACCCGACACTTGTCAACGACCTTGTACCGACAATTATTTCCACAAGCGATTTGAGAAAGATTTTTGTTAACCTGATTAGAGAAAAAGTTTCGATTAAAGATATCATATTTGTGTTTGAAAGGCTTTGCGATTATGCAAGGTTTTCAAAAGAACCCGATATTTTATCAGAACGTTTGCGTGCGGCTTTAGGACGGCAAATCTGCCTTTCTAACGTACAAGATGATAAGGTTTTGTATGCCTTGACGCTATCTCCCGAGTGGGAAAAAATCCTTGACGATAGTTGCCAAAGAACCGAATTGGGTACAATGTTTCTGTTAAATCCGATGCAGGTTCAAGAGTTAATAGAAACTGCCGCAACGACATTGATGAGGGCGCACCAAACTTGCGGAAAACAGCCCGTAATATTATGTTCGCCAAGAATCAGACTTCCGTTGTATCAACTGCTTGAAAGACATATCCCGACAATTGTCGTTATATCTTATTCGGAATTGATTACGGATATTAAGGTTGAGGCTATTGATTCGATAGGTGAAGCTTATGCTGTCGAATAGCCTGAAAAAAGTTGTGACTTTTTTGAT
>CANQML010000018.1 GCA_947624935.1 Candidatus Gastranaerophilales bacterium | reverse complement strand
CAAGGCTTTTCGCGCGCCATGGTGTGGGGTACCATTTTAGGAACGTATTCCTCCATATTCATTGCCGTGCCGTTGTTGCGGTATTTTGACATTCGCACCATCAACAACGAAGAATAGGGTGTTTTATTTTTAAAAAACCGTCTGTTTTTTTTACAGGCGGTTTTTTTTACGTGTTTCTGACGATATATTCCCCCTTTCAATTTTCAGTTGACATTTTCTTTTATTTTTTGGAGTGATATTTTTTTGAGGCAACTGTATTTTCTTTCTTTTATTTTCGGCCGGTGATAATTTATTTTTTTGGGGGGTAGTGATTATATTCGTTTTCTCACTTATTTTCCCTCTATCGGCGGGTGGGGAGCGGCGCTATTGTGCCGTTCCGCTATGGGCCGATAGGGAGAAATGAGCGGCAGTATTGCACATTTTCACCCCTGCCGAAAAGAGAGGAGAGGTGCCCCGCTGAATTGGAGTCGTAAGGGCGGGACATCAGGAGGCGATGGCGGGCGGGCCTCAATTCGATGTACATAAGGCGTAGTAGTCGTGATTGACGCTGCTGAAGCGACTGCGACTGTTGACGCTACCATTCCTGAGGTCAACGTAGTACGCGTTGCATAAATTACTACTAATACTATCACTTGTCCAGACATAATTTGTCCAACCCGCATCATGCAGGTCTTTCCATGCTCCATTACTACTGCATGAAGATGTTGTGCACCCTAAATCACTTAAACTCACCATATGCATGTCGGACTTACCCAATTTCTTTCCCAACATTGTACAGAATTCCACTTCTGTCCACCAATCCCCACCTCTACTCGATTTATAAAACGTTTTTTCAACGGTGTCCACGGTGATTTTTTGGGTGCTATAGCCGTCTACTTTTATACATTGATGTCCGCTTGGAGCCGGAATCGGATTTCCATTACTGCAATCATTGAAAGCCATATCACAATATTCACCTTTCTCGGGTTTGCACTGATAATTTCCACACGATTTCGGTTCTTCTGTTGTTGTCGAAACAGGCGGTGCGGTTAATGTGGTGGTTGTCGTGGTTACTTCCGGCGTGTAATGAGATTCCGTCTCAGCCGGGCGCGTTGCATATTCCGTCACGCTCGAATCCACATCAAAATAAACGGTCACAAAGCTTGTTGGATCATCTGGTTCATTTGTTTCAACTTTTGTGGCGTATTGCAAATTTTCCGCCGATTCGGCTACCATTTTTTGCACTCGCTCCGGCAAATCAAATGCCGTCATAAAATATCGTGTCTCATTTATATATTCACACTCCGGCCCCCCGTTAACGGCATCTTCTCCGCAACCGTATTCGAATCCGTAATTTCCCGTGCGAAACGTGCCCTCATCATCATACGGCGACCCGAGAGAAAGCGTGATGCCGTCTTCATTTTCCCGTTGCAAAAGCATAGCTAATTGCAAACTGTTCAAGTTGATTTCATTGAGAATCTGATTCGCCACATGCTTATCCATACCCCAGCTATATCCGGCAATCCCGCCAATCGATAAAACCCCGATAATAGCCAAAACACCCAGCATTTCAACCATTGAACGCCCGTCTTGCGCTTGATTTTTTGCTTGTTTGAACCGGGTTTCCTTTAATTTATTACTCATTTTTTGACTCCTTTCAATAAATAGAGTATACAAAAAAACGTACCTTTAATGCAACACTTTTTTTTGCATCTTTCAAAAAAATTTTTATTTTAAGTGCAATTTTTTGATTTTTAAAGATTTTTTACTTGCTTATTTAACTTTTTGCAAGTGCTTGAAAAGTGTCGAAAAAATCGTTGCATTAAAGGTACGTTTAATTGGTGCAACAACCGACAATCAAAGGAATAAACCCTATCGGCTATTGCCTCATTTTTTGCGATTCGTTTTGAAAATTTGAACGATTCGCCCAAGTTATACGAACGTGTTATCATCAAAAATATAAAAAAATGCGTTTTTTCCCCGTGTTTAACATTTTATGTCATTTCTCTTTTGCTTCCCCCCTTTAAAACTCTTTCCTTTCAACAATTTCACTTAAAGTTGCTCCTCTTGTTTTGACATAAAATGTTATACATAATCAACTACTTTTAATTGCATTTTATTTTATGTATTTAATTTTATAAATAAAAATATTATTTAAAAATATATTTTTTTCTTGCTTTTTTCTTTTTTCAATGATACAAAAAAAATGTTTGATGGACTTAAAGAAAAAATACTTCTTTATAAAAAACTCATTGTCAATGAAAGAAGAAGGTATAAATTGGAGAGAAACAATCAACAAATCACCTGATGAAAATCAGGTGGTTTTTTATTATAACATAATTTTTTCAAACACAAAAAACGTTATGAAACTCATTTTTTTCGAAATTCATTTTTATCTCTGTTATAAAATTGATGCAAATTTTAAAAAAAAGTTCTTGACATCTTGATATATCTTTTATATAATGGGATTGTTCGGGTGCTGGAGGGCTATCGGCACGAACAAAGAAGACTTGGCCGGTCATTGTTTCGGGTTTTCCCGTTTTGATGATTGTGCCTTTCACCGAGAAAGGTTTTTTTATGTTCAAATTTAAACATGGTTTTTGCATTCTTCGCTGTCAGCCTTTTCATATCGGGCACGATCGCCTGATTAAAAAAATGATGGAAGAATGCGAATTCGGAACTGTTTTAATCGGTTCCGCACAAGAAAGCGGTACGGAAAATAATCCGCTGCCTTATTTCATCCGTAAAAAAATGATTCAAAACGTTTGGCGCAAAAGTGAAGATTATCCGCGCCTTCGCATTGAACCCGTTAAAGATTCCCTGATGATTCCGTGGAATGTTAACGTGCTTGAAACAATCCGAAAAGCGCAGCCGGATTTGCCGCAACCCGATATTATGTATGTCGGGCACGAAAAAGAGTATTTTTTTTTCAAAAACAATGTGCCGAATGTGGGCGTTTGCTCGCGCACAACACAAGAGTTTCCTTTTCTTTCCGGAAATATGGTGCGTGATATGATCATGCTTCGTGATGAAAGATATAAACAGTTTGTTCATCCTGAAAATGTTGAGTTAATTGAAAAAAACTTTTATGAGGATGAAACAATGTAGAAAAAGCTAGGGTTAGCTTTTTCATTGATTTGGGTCCTGTAGGGACAGTCGGGACAAATCAATTATCCACCTACTGTCAAGGAGAAAAAATATGATAAATTCCAATCAAAAACGTTTTGTCGGGACTTCTGTTTACGGCGTGAGAATGCCGATTATTTCAGAGGGTGCCGATATTGTTAATATTATTACCGATACCGTTTTAAAGGCCACGCAAGCAACTTATCAGCCTTTAACGTTGAATAATCGGGATATTGTTGCCGTTACCGAATCATTTTTGGCACGGGCGCAGGGCAATTATGTCACGCTGGATGATATTGCCCGCGATGTTTCAAAAAAATTTCCCACGGGAGATGTTGCCGTCGCTTTCCCGATTTTATCCCGCAACAGATTTTCCAAAATTTTGGAGGGCATTTCACGGGGTGTGAAAGGAAAAGTTTATGTTTGTCTTTCTTATCCGACCGATGAAGTCGGTAATGCCATTATGGATGAAGAAGAACTGTTTAATTCGGATATTAACCCGTTAAATGATGTTTTAACCAAGAAAAAATTTCGGGAAAAATTCGGTGTTTTTCATCATCCGATTACGGGAACGGATCATATTCAAATGTATGAAGAAACCGCGCCGAATATTGAAGTTATTTTATTGAATAATCCGGTTGATATTTTGAAATATACCAAGCAGGTTATTGTGGCCGGCATTCACATTCGCAACCGTCATAAGAAAATTTTGGAAAAGAATGGTGCAAATGTTATGACACTGCAAGATATTTGCAACACACCCGCTCAAGGAAGGGGCTGGAGCGAATACGGCGTTTTGGGTTCTAACTTTTCCGATGAAGATCGGCTGAAACTCTTCCCGCGCGAAGCAACGAATTTTTGCAAAAAACTGCAAGAAAATCTTTTCGCAAAAACAGGCAAGCACTTGGAAGTGATGGTTTACGGAGACGGCGGATTTAAATGCCCGAAAACAAAAATTTGGGAATTTGCCGATCCGGTTGTTTCACCGGGCTATACTGACGGTTTAAAGGGAATGCCCAATGAAATTAAAATCAAAGTTGTTGCCGACAGTAACAAAGCCAATCCCGAAGAAGCCATTCAAGCAGCCATTGCCGAAAAAAACAACGGCTATACCGACTATGCACTGGGAACAACACCGCGGCAAATAACCGATTTACTCGGTTCGCTGTGTGATTTAACCAGTGGTTCCGGTGATAAGGGAACACCGGTGATTGTTATTAAAGGATACTTTGATAATTACACAACCGAAGCGCCGACCGAATAACGGAACGTTTGATGAATTTTAAATTTAAAGAACGTTTCAGGCGTATTGTGTATACGTGCCGCCATAAAGTTGCGTATTTAAGGGTGGAAAAACAGCTTTTCGGCAAAAATACCATGCGCGGGTATCTCCATGATATTGATAAGATATTGCTTTATCTTGCCTTGTGGATTGAACCGGATCAAGTTCAGAAAATTCACCGCAAGCACAGCAAACATCATGTTAAAAATCAGCTCTTCAAAAAGAAAGAAGATTTGATGGACACAATCATTGATTGGGAATGCGCGCGCATGACAAAGCCGGATAAAACCTTGAATGCTTACGAAACTTTAATGCGATTTTATCCCGAATATCAGGAAACTTATCTTCCGATTATTCGCTTGCTTTTGCCCGCGGAAATTCCCGAAACAAAGGAGCAATCCGGTCAGGGCATCGGCAAAGAAAAATTGCAGGAAATGCGCATTGAGGCAACGAAAGTGCAAACTTATCGTATGCCTCAAACGCGGCGGGCGAAACGAAATCAAAAACAAAATTTCAGACAGGAGTAAATATGTTAATTTTAGAGCTTTCGGCAACGGTTCTCGGACTGTTGCAAGGGTTACTTGTGCTTCTTAACAAGCGCAGCAACTGGATTTTTTACATTGCCCAGATGATTTGTCTGATTAGCTTTTCGTTGCTTAATCGTCTGTTTGGTGATGCGGTGAATAACAGCATTTATCTGGTAATGGGAATTGCGGGATTTATGATGTGGAAACGCGGTGTCACGCGTCAAATCACGGTTTGCAGCACAAACGAACGCCTGCTTTACATCGGGTTTATCGGGCTTGGAACGCTTATCGTGAGTGCCGTTTTACGTCTGACTGCCGATCCTTTGCCTTTAACAGATGCTTTTACAACCGTTTCTTCATTAACGGCAACTTATTACATGGTTCGCCGCAAAACAGATACATGGCTGATTTGGTTTGTGAATGACATTTTTTATGTTTTTCAATACGGCAGACTTGAAAATCCGGCTTATTCGCTGATGGCGCTTAACGTTATTTGGACGGTTATGGCCGTTATTTCTTATTGGAATTGGAACAAAATTTTGAAAGGATACGAAAAATGAAAAAAGTTTATTTCGCAGGCAAATTTAACAAACTCCCGAATAAAAAACTTCCCTTGGCAAAAAGACTTGTCAATGATTTCAGAACAAAACTGTTGGGTGCGCCCGAAAGGCTTGTTTATGCCAAAGAAAACCCGATTATTTATCATCGGTTTGTTTATACGGGACCTTTTTACAGCGAACAAGCCTCCAACGGTGACTATACGTCCACCGATTGTGAAACCGTTCTGCGGGCAGAAGCGGAAGCTATTTCAAAAAGTGATATCTATTTGGTGGTTTTCGGCGATCAATTTTCGGTCGGTTCGGTTGTGGAATTAGGTTGGGCATTGGCTCAAAATAAAGAAATCATCATTCTTTATCGCGAGGAAAGTTCCGTTTATGCCATTCGGTCGGAATATTGGTTTGCCATTGCCGATGCTTTAAGCAAAAGCACCAAAGTCAAACTGTTTCCTTATCGGCGCAAAAACGTTCCCCTTTCTCTTATCAACAAAGCTTTATCGGAGGTTATGTAATATGAAATACAAAGAATTCGTCCTGACTTTATCATCTTTTAAATGCAACAAAAATTGCCCGTACTGCACGGCTAAAATTACACGCTGGCCCATTGTTGATGATCAAATTCACCTTTTGGAACGGCAGCTTTTATTCTTAAAAGAAAAAGGCATTACTTTTCGTTATTTTGTTTTCAGCGGAAACGGCGAGCCGTCACTTCATTCGTATGAAACAATTCAAAAAGTATGCAAGGCTTTAAAAAATGTGAATATCTTTGATGAAAAACGCTTTCAATCATCGGGAAACATTTTCTTTGAACCGGAGAAATTAAAGCTTATTAAAGATGATTTTATCGTTGAAATTACCCGGGTTGCTTTTCATCCGGAAGAAGATATGAAAACATTGGGTTATAAGCAAAATTATTTGGCATCGCCCCTGTTTCGGGAAGCAAACGTGCGCTTGAATTATGTGTTAATGAAAAACAAAAAATTTGAAGAGTATTTAACCGATATTAAGCGCTATATCGATACCTATCCCAACATCGGCACCGTCAGCCTGAAAACGTTGAATCTCAACACGCGGAACGATTGCATTGACAACCCGCATTCTCAATGGATTATGGCGCATGCCCTTACGAAAAAAGATTCGGATGATATTGTTCGATATATGAGCGAACACGCCGAATTTCAACGCAAAGATGAAAAGTTTTTCGATCGATATGAATGGATATATGCCGGAAAACCCATCACGTTTTATGTTAAAAAACTGGATTACGGGCTTTCCAATGTCATTTATTACGGCGGAAAACTGGTGAATTATCATCTGCAACCGCTTCATTTTTAAGTTTTCAAACGAAAGGATTTTGAATGATAAAAAATCTGTTGATAATTATGGTCATGTTATGCGCCCTTCACGCCCGTGCGGCCGACTTATTTGAACACTATAATCAGCAAAAAAACAAATGGGCCGAAACTTACGGTATAGATTTCGGGCTTGATACCACTTTAAGTTGGCAACAAGTTGCATCACACGGTAAAAAAACGCTTTTCAGAACATTTTATACGCCCTATTTCAATGCGCGCTTGTTTGAAAACGGACAATTCCATTTTTTAACAAACTTTGTGCGTTTTTATAATCAAACGGCAGCCGAAGCTTCGGCCAAAGCAGGCGTTGCAAATATGATAAACACCTATGATGCAAATTATAGTGAGCTTTTGGCACTTTATTATACCCATCAACTGGGAAATTTTGAATTGGGCTTGGGGCAAATTCCCATTTGCTATTTTGACGGCGTCACTGCTTCCGATTTGCAACGGCAATATTTTTTAAACAATGCTATTGCTCAAAACGGAACGTTTACTTATCCTTCAAGCGGTTTGGGCGGTTATGTTTCCGCACAAATAACACCTGATGTCAAGCTCAGTTTAGGTGCCATCGATGCCGCTAACCCCACGGCACACGGCGTACACGGCAAAAACTTAAAAGACGGGAAGTTTTCAACTTTTGCCGCTTTTCAGTATCAGCCGATTATAAACGGCTATCAAGGATCATATAGTTTGCTTGTTTATGATAAACCGTCGGTTCAACGGGCACCTGTTAAAAGTCAGGGCGTTTCGGTTTACTTGGCACAAGACGTAAGCAAGCAACACAGTGTTTTTTTCCGGTTTGACACATCAAGCGGGCATTACAGCCTTTTGAAACACTCTTATGCGCTGGGTTTGCTTTGGGATAATCCCTTGAAACGCTCCCGAAATGATCAATTTGCGCTGGCTTATACGTTGAATAAAGTGAATAAAAACGCCGTTGATACAAAAACTTATCATGCTTATGAACAAACGGTTGAAACTTATTATGACTATCAGCTTTATTCAAATATTTCCTTGCGTCCCGATGTACAATTTTACGTTAATCCGGCGTTTCGGAAAAAAAGCACTGCCACAGCGTTTACGTTCAGTCTTTATTTGAAAATCTGAAATAAATAAGGGGTCTATGGGCTCATTCGGTGCATAATATTATATGAAATATTTTATTTTTAAAAAAATCGCCTTCACAAGAGGCGATTTTTGTTGTTGCACAAAAAAAATTGCACCAATTAAACGTACGATTTTTGCAACACTTTTTTTTAAAATTTCGAAAAAAATTTATTTTGAGGCAAATTTAATGCAATATCAAACAGTTATAAAAAGATTATTTTGGCGATTTATAGAGATAATTTTACTCCCGAAACCGCGTTGCATTAAAGGTACGTTTATGTTATACCTTTATCATAACTTTTTAATTTCAAAAACCATGAAAGGAGTTACAATGAAATTTAAAATTCTTACCATAGCCGCATTAATGGGTATTATGCCACTTATTTCTGCTTGTTCTACTACTGATTATAATGCAAATGAAGAAAGAATAACCGTTGCTAAGGCACAACGTGAAATCAAAATCGGCATGTCTTCAGCTGTGGTTGTTGAAGTACTTGGAAGTCCAAATATGGTAACAACGGACGATCAACGTCGTGAAACATGGATTTATGATCGTGTTTCAACAAATGTTCAATCATCAAGCTCTAAAAACGGTGTTTGGTTATTATTGTTTGCCGCAGGAAGTAAAGATGCAAAAACAACATCTTCACAGAGAACTTTAACAATCATTATTAAATTTGACAAAGGCAGCAAAGTACGGGATTTTGCTTATAGGACTGCCACATTCTAAAGAAAGGAATTTTTTGCATGAAAAAAGCTCTCACAATTTTAGTACTATTATCATTTGTAATGTGCGGATGTGTATCTTACACCGATTATTATAAATTGGACGATCAGTACCTGGCAAGACGCCAGCTTGAGACGCGGCGTTTTGAAACAAACAATGAAGAAAATATGCTTATCGCTTCTGCTCAGGTTTTGCAGGATTTGGGTTTTACATTGGAAGAAAGTGAAATAAAACTTGGCTTAATTACGGGTTATAAGGACAGAGAAGCAGGAACTACAGGAGAAAAAGTAGGTATTATCTTTTTAGCGACCTTATTCGGTTTTCAGCCTGTCTATGATACAAACCAAAAGATTTATGTTACTCTTGTTTCAACAAAGAGGCCAACAAATAACGGATATAATATTCGTGTTGAATTTGCTAGGATTATTTGGAACAACATGAATCAAACACATATTGAAAAAATTGAAGAACCTGAAATTTATCAGGATTTTTTTGATAAATTAAGTCAGTCAGTATTTTTAACGGCAAATAATATTTAGGAGGTCATATGAAAAAGTTATTTATAGCATTTATTGTCGCTGAAACCCTTGTTCTTACAGGTTGCGCATCTACACACAATGATGTGTTAGGAACGCCCCAGTCACAGGTTCAAATGAGAAATTATCAATCACGTTCTTTTGATACAAACGATAAGGCATTAATTCTTCGTGCAGTTGTTTCAACGATGCAGGATTTAGGATTCATCATAGAAAGCGCAGATGAGAAACTTGGCGCTATTAGTGGCACATCATTTACACACGCTTCTAAATTAACAGTATCAGTAAGAGCTATCAATGCAAAACAAATCATCGTAAGAGCTAATGCTCAATCAGGGTTGAAGGCAATTGAAGATCCAATTCCTTATCAGAACTTCTTCAATGCTCTTTCTCAATCTTTGTTTTTGGAGGCACACGAAGTTAACTAATTAAAACAAGTCTCGACAAAGCACCTCAACCGTTTGGTTGGGGTGTTTTTTTATCGTATTTTGCGGCATCGGCCGTAAAATTTAAAGTTGTAACAAATACCCCTTTTGTCGCAGCTTTCAAAACCGGCAACATAAAATATTCATAATTGGGTATAGACATTTAAAAACCTCCTAAAATATTATGAGCATAAAATAACAAATATTTCAAGAAAAATATCTGATTTAATCAATTATCTTTTCGCTTTTAATAAAAAAACAAAAAAATTGACTTTGTTTTTTATTTTTTGTATAAACATAAATGACAGGTAATTAAAATGAATCGTTATTTTTATAATCATTTAATAGAAGAGTTTGTACATGCTTCTCAAAATGAAATTTTAGGAGATTTAGTAAATTCTTCCCCTTTTGATATAACTGATTTACAACGTAATGCATGGATTGCAGAAATTTCTATTTTAAAAAATATTCTTCTAAATAAATCCGGACAAATTTTTTTTGAATATTCTATTCCCCGACTGGGAAAAAGAATAGATGTTGTTCTTTTAATTGCCGATATCATTTTTGTTTTAGAGTTCAAAGTCGGAGCAAGAGAATATTTACGTTCTGATATTGAACAGGTATGGGATTATGCTTTAGATTTAAAAAATTTTCATGAGGCAAGTCACTCTGCAATCATTGCCCCTATTTTAATTGCAACTGAGGCAGAAGAAAATTCGTTTCAAACGATTCCTTCTTATTATGATGACAAAGTTTTTGAACCAATTTGTTGTAATGCTAAAAATTTACTATCCATAATAGAAAAGATTATTCAAAAACACGGATATCAAATAAAATTAAATAATTGGGCTCATAGTCGCTATATGCCAACCCCAACAATTATACAAGCTGCAAGCTCATTATATCTTAATCATTCGGTGCAAGATATTACACGTTCAGAAGCATCAGGGAAAAATTTAAAAGATACAACAGAATGTGTACAAAACATTATTGATTATTCTCGCTCTAATCATCAAAAATCAATCTGTTTCGTAACGGGAGTTCCCGGAGCGGGCAAAACATTAGTCGGATTAAATATTGCTGTTCAACAATTTCACCAAAACGAGGAAGATCCTCATTCTTTAGCTGTTTATTTGTCCGGGAATCAACCTCTTGTTGATGTATTAAGTGAAGCTCTTGCAAGAGATAAAAAAAAGCAGGAAGAATTAAAAAATCCGAAAACACATTATACGCTCAGTGAAGCACGAAGAAATGTTAAGTCATTCATTCAAATTGTTCATCATTATCGGAATGCCTCTTTAGAAAAGTTAAAAAAACCTATCAAAAACGGAATATTGGAAATTGATCCGTTAAAAGTTCAAAAGCATCCGAATGACGGTTATTCTGAAGTGGAACATGTAGCCATTTTTGATGAAGCACAACGAGCATGGACAAAGCAACAATTAGCAAATTGGCTTAAACGTAAAAAAGGGATTTCTGATTTTCCCATGTCAGAACCGGAATTTTTAATTTGGTCACTTGATTTACGGGAAGATTGGGCTGTTATTATTTGTTTAGTTGGTGGCGGACAAGAAATTAACACGGGGGAAGCCGGTATAGCCGAA
The DNA here is from genome assembly GCA_947624935.1 of Candidatus Gastranaerophilales bacterium. GTDB lineage: Bacteria > Cyanobacteriota > Vampirovibrionia > Gastranaerophilales > Gastranaerophilaceae > SIG32. The sequence continues at coordinate 15,310 of CANQML010000018.1, read as the reverse complement.
TGGTTGCGGGCTATCAGTAGTAATTTTCCAAACTGGAATGTTTTTATTTCCGATCAATTAAGAGGAAAGGAATATGCAGAAGGAGAATTAGATACACTCATACAAAGCATTCCTCATGTTCAAAAAAAAGAAAATTTACACCTGTCTGTTTCTATGCGGTCTTTTCGAGCTGAGCAATTATCTGATTTCGTACATGCTCTTTTAAGTGATAATGCTGTTGATAAAGCAAAAGAATTATTAAAAACATTAGACAAATACCCGATACGAATGACAAGATCTCTGGATAAAGCAAAAGAATGGTTACAAAAACAAAAAAGAGGATCCGAAAGATATGGATTACTGGTATCATCACAGGCGCAACGGCTGCGACCGTTATCTATTGATGTGCGGTGTAAACCGGATACGGTTCATTGGTTTTTAGATGATATTGATGATATTCGTTCTTCTTTATTTTTAGAAGATGCTGCTTCTGAGTTTGATGTTCAAGGATTAGAATTGGATTGGGCTTGTGTTGTATGGGATGGTGATTTGCGCCGCGAAGATAATCATTGGGGTAATTATTCTTTTAACGGGAACAGGTGGATAAATATTCGTTCGGAGGAAAGAAAAGCATTTCAAATTAATGCTTACAGAGTCTTACTAACTCGTGCACGACAAGGAATGATTATCTGTGTACCGGAAGGAAACCGGGAAGACAACACAAGAAAACCGGAATTTTATGATAATATTTTTTACTATTTAAAAAGTTTAGGCATTATTGAAATTTCATAAAAGTTTTTATTCTTAATGGAACATAACCTATCTCTTTCTCTTATCAAAAATTATTAAAGATAATAACTCTTACAAAAATTACTGGTATACCAAAGGTCTTTGATGAAACGTGGATTTTTTATAAAGCCTATCAGACAATAACACTTTATAATCTTTATCCTCTACCAAAGACATATAAAATATCTTGCAATTGTTATTATTCATCGCTAAAATATAATCAAATTTAATATAATTGCGTTTGTAAGTATAACCTGAAGAATGTTCTGTGAATAGTACTTTTATTTTCCGGATCATATCCGGCATTCGATAATTCAGTATCTTATGAATAGCAGCATATATTTCCTGAATAATGAATAATATTTTGATCAAAAAGGCATCTTTAATAACTTAACAATTTTAACTCCATTTTTTCTTTTATCTTTTCCCAATTCGGTATTTTTAAAGATAAAAGATTATAAAATTCCTTGGTATGATTTGGATAATAAGTGTGGCAAAGCTCATGATAAATAACATAATCAATAGATAGCTTGCTGGCCTTAATTAAAACGGGATTAAGAACAATTTCATGTTTTTTCAAATAACTGCCCCAGCGTTTGTTAAGTTTTCTTATTTTTAATTTCGGCATTTTTAAATCGGGAAAAGCTTTCATACAAATTTTTAATCGTTCATTAAAAACAATTTCAGCACGTTTCATCAACCAATCAGAAAAGATCTGATTTATTTTATTTAATTTTTGAGGGGATGGGGTTAAGATATAAATTTTATTGTGATTTATTTTTATAATATTTTTTAAAACAGATTTTATAATAATAATTTGATATTGTCGCCCTAAATATAAGGTAGAACTGCCGGACTTATAAACTTTATTTTCCGGCATATTAAATTGTCGGAAATAATGTAGTTGTTTTTCAATCCACACTGTTTTGCGTTTAATGAAATCATTAATTTCAAAATCTTTTGCCTGTTCCGGAGATTTGACAATGACTCTAAAATCAGGATAAACCTCCACCGCTAAAGATTTCCGCTTTTCCTTGATGATTTTAATGTTGTCTAAATCTTTCATTTATATTAAATCCTTATTTTGAACGGCAATATTCCACGCTGTTTGTGTAATTTGCTCTATTGTGTCGGCAGAAAGTTTTTCTTCAACTTCATCAAACAAATAATCTTCCATATCATTAATGATTTGACGTTTCACATTTACATTGTTTTGAAAATCTACTACTTTTGAAGATTTAATTGAATCGACGATATGCTCTACAATTTGTATATAAGCATCCCCTGTTGTTTTGAAAAATTTTTTAATGTTACGATAGAACGGATGATAAACCTTTGCCGATCGAAGTTTATCGGGAATATCAGTGTCTTCATAATCACTGACTTTTTTTTGAATTTCTTTTGCTTGTTCTAACAAGGCTGCTAAATCTTCTTTTTTTGCTGTTTTCAAATTTTCTAAAAGCTTTTTAATCAGTTCGCTGAATTTTCCGTAAAAGACTTCATCTTGGGACTCATATCGTTCTTTTAAAACTTTTTTGGTTTGAGCAATAATGGCATCTGCTTTTGACTTATCAGACAATCCGTTTTTTTCATCCTCAATATATTGGTTGAATTCGTGCATATCTGATAAACTGATTTCTTTCGAAAGAACTTCAATATCTTTCGCCGTCACATATTTATCCAGCAATTTCATTATTTGATCTTTATACTTTGAAAAATCTATCTTTTCAGCTAAAACAAGCTGTGTTGTTTTTTTAATTTCAATAAAACGTTTCAAATCTTTTTTATAAATTTCAAGTTTGTTTTGATCCATCTTCTCGTGGAAATCATACAACGAATAGCAAACCGAAAATTGCTTAATAAACTTGTTAACATCATCATAAAAAGCTTCTTTTTCCTTTTCGTGAGACTTATTTGACAAAAACTCTATGTAAGCATTCGTATTGTTGCTATCCGTAACGTCTTTAAATGTGTTATGCAAACGAGCGTAAATATTGTTTAACAAAGTAATTTGACTTTCAGTGTCAAGCAAAGCGTTTTCAATGTCTTCGGGAGCATAGTTAGAAAACAGTTCCAAAGCATTTTTTAAGTTTTTGGCGTTTTTAGAATAATCAACAATTAATCCGGCAGTTTTGCTTTGTTTTCCGGCATCACCGTCATAAACACGATTAACACGAGCAATCGCTTGCAACAAATTATGATCTTTAAGCTGTTTTGCTAAATACAAAACCGTATCTCTGGGGGCATCAAATCCGGTTAAAAGCTTATCAACTACAATAAGTAATTCACATCCTTCCGGATTTTTCTTATAATCTTGAATAATTTGTTTTTCTCTGTTTTCAAGAGAGCCGTATTTATGCCTTTGTTCTGCCATATATTCGGTTACAAGTTTTTTATGTACACAATTCACATCATCTTTGCCTTCATCGGCCAATGTGTCGGATATAATAACTTCTGCGTTAATTCCTTCCAACATATCCAATGCTTTTTTAAACATGACAGCCGCATATTTACTTGGTGCAACGAGTTGCCCTTTTAATCCGGTATTTTTGAAGTTCTCCAAAAAATGGTCGTTTACATCTGTGGCAATCATCTCTATGCGTTGTGATGTTTCCTCTAAAACTGAAGAAGAAATGCATCTTTTAGCAAAATCTTTGCGCTCTTCTTCTGTGAATTTTGAAGCCAATCGTTCATAAAATTTATCAGCAATTTTATCAATCGCCTGATCAACAAAACGCCCTTGATAAATAAGCGGGAGAACAGCACCGTCTTTTTCGGCTTCCGAAATCGTGTATTCATCAATCAATCCGCCAAATTTTTGAATTGATTGTGATTTCGAAATAATTTTACCTTTCAGATGTGTCGGAACTTTTTTCATTAACGGTGTGCCGGTAAAGGCAATTTGACAAGCTTTCGGCAACATTTTATTCATCATTGCGTTGGCGTCACCGCCTTGTGTTCGATGTGCTTCATCTATTAAAACAAAAATGTTATTATCATCATCTGAAAAATCAGTCGGTTTATCAAATTTGTGAACTAGTGTTGTAATAACATCTAATGTTTTTGATTGAATTTTTTTAATCAAATCGGTGCAAGAAGTTGCCTGTTGTACACCGGTTTTAATGTTACAAGCGGTAAAGGTATCACGAATTTGAATGTCTAAATCTGTTCTGTCGGTTACCACAATCACACGCGGATTGGTAATCGTTTCAATCAAATTTTTAACGAGCATTACCATGGTCAACGATTTACCGCTGCCTTGAGTATGCCAAATTAAGCCGCCATGCCGTTTTCCGTTTTCGTTTATTGTTTGAATTGTTGCCATTGTTTTTTTGATGGCAAAATATTGCTGATAACGTGTAATTTTTTTTATACCGTTATCATAAATAATAAAATTACGCACCAAATCAAGCAATCTGTCCGGTTTTAACAAACTGTAAATTCCATAATCTTGCGCGGATAGATTTTGTTTTTCTTTCTGTTTATAATGAAAACGCAACAAATCTTCACCGATTTGTGCCACAATTTTATCATCAACGGGTTTATTAACGCTTTTCGATACTTTTTGCTCATAATCTTGAGAAGTGTCTTTTTCTTTCCAAACCGAATAAAATTCAAACGGTGTTAACATGGTACCATATTTAATTTGATTAATATTTGTTGCAATTAAAATTTGCGGAAACAAAAAGAATTTTGGTGTTTGTGAACGTTTTTGATTGCGTATCATTTGACGAACCGCTTCATCAACCGAAACCGATGCTTTTTTACATTCAATAACCGCAAAAGGAATACCGTTAACAAACAATACAATATCCGGCCGTCGATTTTGGCCTTCTTCCACTTCAAATTCTGCTGCAACATGAAACAAATTATGATGCGGTTCTTTCCAATCAATAAATTTGAGTTGCGGAGAGATGCGCTTGCCGTCAATAAGTTCTGAAACGGAATGTCCGCTCAACAAATCAGAAAACACATTTTCCGAAGCTTTAATAACCCCATCATCAAGTTTGATTTTTTCCAATGAAAATAAGGCTTCATCAATACTTTTATCGGATATTTCTGACGGATTAATTGCACGCATGGCTTGATGAGCAATATCACGCAAAATATATTGATTTTTACCATCGCGACGGGTATCAACCTCATGACGAGGAATATAAGTATAGCCCAGATTAATTAATTGCAAAATTGCGGGAATTTGAGAGCTGTTTGCTTCATCAAAATCAGGAAGAATATAATGTGTCATTGTTTTTTCCCCTTATTTTCGCTCAATTTAGAACCTTCATTCAAAAGCTCTGCAAGTTTTTTTATCAGCTCGCGTTTATCTTGAATGCTCAAAAGTTGTTGACGCTCTTTTTCCAAACAGTGAAACAGATATTCCTTTTCATAATCAGCAAGATAAGGATTCATTTGAATTTGCATTTTTTTATAAGTAATATATTGTTCTGTTTGTTCTCTTGACTGTTTTATATCTTGATCCAAAACAGCGAATAGAAGATTATTAATTTGGTTAATTTGAGCCATTTTACTTCCTTTCAGTTCACTTTCACTCTGATTTTGCCGGTGAGGAGTTGTTGCATTAAGCCTTTCTTTTGAGTTTTAAAAGATTCTAATTTTTGATTTAAGAGGTTAATTTCATCATCTGCGGCAGATAAAATATTGGCGATAGCTTGTTGTTCGGATAATGAAATATAAGGAACGATTAAAATTGCAAGGTCTTTCGCATAAACATGAGGTTGTGCTCCTCCAACTTGCAGTTGATAAATTTTGTTTTGAATATGTATTAAATATTTTCCTAAAAAATCAGTATTGTAATTCAAACCATATAACACATGGCAGTCTGATGCCCAAATTTTATTTTTATGTTTCCAAACATATCCGGCAGCTCCGGATGCACTTATTGTAATACAAGGAAAATTGTGAGTAAATTGATTATGATAATATGGAATGGTTTTTCCTCCTGCAATTACAGGTATTTCTCCCTTTATAATATTTTCAGAGGTTAGCGGTTTTCCTTTTTCTATACATATTCTGTTTTGTTTCAGAAGTTTACCCAACTTTACTTCTTTCCATGGTTGAGTGAAGCCGGGTAGGCGAATTTTACCGGTAAGTAAACGCTGCATCAAACCTTTTTTAAACAGTTTTTTTTGCTCAATCAGCTCAGATAGTTTTTCAATTGCCTCATCCCATGTTTCCAAAACCAGAGCAATTTTTTTCTGCTCCCCTAACGGCGGAAGTAAGAGTTTTGTTTTGGTTATATTTTCATTGTACAGTCTTGATATTGTGCCTCTTGTTGTGGTATACCAAGGGTTTGTCGTATAACAATATAAAAGGTATTTATTTAAAACTTTCGTTTCATCATGTGTGAGCCATACAATATTAGAATCTTGAAAATACGCGTCTTTTCCATCAAAAACAACTGTTTTCCCGATAGTTCCGGCTGCGGAGATCAGAATATCACCTTTTTTGGGATAAGAGTATTTATTACGATATTTAAATTATAGTTCTTCTGAAATATAAGCATCAGGTTTCCCTCCAAAAGTGCTTATTTTATAGAATGGAATACCGAAATCAGGATGAGTTTCGTTTTTCATTATTCTTTTACACATAGAAACTTTCCCAATATCTCCCAGTTTCTTAACACTCCACCCCTCAGGTATTTTTTGATTCATCTTCATCCTCTTTACCTTCTGTAGATGTCTTATCTTCAATCTGTTTGGCGGAATTTTCTTTTTCTCTTAATCTTTTTAGTTCCTCATGATTAATAGAAACAGATCCCTTATACTCATTTACATACTCCGGTGGATTCAATGATAAGTGAAACTCTAATCCTTTTTTTAATTCACCTAAACGCATTTTATAGTCCTTTTTTATTTTAATTATTTCCTAATAATAACTTCAGAATTCTTTCGAGGTTTTGTTCTTTTAACTGTTCATATGCAACATATGTTGGTATATTTTGTGTAATATATAATAATGAATTAAATGCGTGAACGATATTTAACGATTCATATTTTACAATAGAAACATTTGTCAAACCGGAAAGTTCTTGTATTGATTGACCGTAACGGTTTATACTTTTTTGTAACTGAATTATAATTTGATTCGCGTTTTTCTCGTTTAAAGCTCTATAATTTTCATTATAAAGTTCAATATCTTGCCAACAATCATATGTTGATTTAGCTTCCTTTAGAAAATTTTGTAGTATATCAAAAGTCAACATTCAGTTCTCCTTCTTGTTTAATTGTTTTTCTAATTTTTCAAGTTTACCATCAATCTTCTTTTGAGAGTGCCAAGTATTGTTGTTTTCATGCAATATTTCCATGGTAATATTCCCATCAGGAGAATGAAACATAATGACTTGATTATCTGATCTCTCTTCCATCATTCTATACCCCCAACTCATTCAAATAATTCTTCATTTTTTCTTGAATTGTGTTTAATTGCTCTTCCAAATTATTTATCGTGTCTTTAACTTCTGCCAAATTAATTTCTTTTTCCTCTTCAAAAGTATCTACATAGCGCGGTATGTTTAAATTATAATCGTTTTCTGTAATTTCGTCAAATGTGGCTAAATGTGAATATTTTTCAATCTCTTGCCTGTTTTTATAAGTGTTCAGAATTTTATTAATATGATTTTCCGAAAGAGTATTTTGTTTTTTGCCGGAAATAAATTCCTTACTGGCATCTATAAATAAAATATCTTTCCGATTTTCATTAGTCCCACCTTTTTCTCGACTTTTATCAAAAATCAGTATGGCAACCGGAATGCCGGTTGTTTGAAAAAGTCCATTGGGTAAGCCAATAACCGCATCAAGTATATTTTCTTCAATAAATGCTTGTCGGATACGCCCTTCTGAACTGCCGCGGAACAAAACACCATGCGGAACAATTACCGCAACACGACCGGATTTTGGTTTTGCTGTTGCAATCATGTGTGAAATAAAGGCATAATCACCTTTGCTTGCCGGAGGCATACCGCGTTCAAAACGGTGATAAGGATCATTTTCCAAATTTTTCTCGCCCCATTTGTCAAGTGAAAACGGCGGATTAGCAACAACTATATCAAATTGCATAAGATGATCGTTTTCTACCAGTAAAGGCGTGTTCAAAGTATCACCCCATTCAATACGAGCAGAATCTTGCCCGTGTAAAAACATATTCATACGTGCCAAGTTGTAAGTTGCGCCGGTTTTTTCTTGACCATAAAGAGCATAGTCATTTGAACCCTGTTTTTGAACTTCTTCACCGGCCAATAACAACAAACCGCCGGAACCGCAAGTCGGATCGCAAATTCTGTCACCGGGCTTCGGCATAGCTAACTTAGCCAGCAGAAAAGATAGGATTTTCGGTGTAAAAAATTCCCCGGCTTTCTTTCCCGCATCCGAACCGAAACGCTCAATTAAATACATATATGCATTGCCGAGCAAATCTCCTTCAACTTCTGCTAAATTTACTTTGTTAAAATCAGTGATCATATCACGAATCATCTTATTGCGTTGACCGGTTGGGCCTAAAATGGCTTGTGAGTTAAAATCAACCGTAAAGATATTATGCAACAGAGTATTGTTTACATCTTCAATTTTACGCAAGGCAATATTTATCAGTTCGCCAATATTATCAGCATTTTGTTGAGAATAAATATCGTAAAAACTTGCACCTTTCGGTAAGATAAAGCGAGCATTTTTAAGACGGAGTTCAATGCGTTCTTGATTATTACCGTAACGCTCTTTTAATTTTTGTTCTTCTGCTTGTTTTAGATCACTGATATATTTAAAGAATAAAAAGGCTAAAATATAGTCTTTAAACACACTTGCATCAACAGCTCCACGCGCAGAATCAGCCGCACTCCATAATAATTTGTTTAATTCGTCTTGTGTAATTTGAGCCATTTTTTTTACTCCTTTATGATTTGATTAAGATTGAGTTTATCAATTTTTTATGATTTTGCTTTATTTTTTCCATTATGTCCATCTCTTTTTCATAAAGCAGAAAGAGGTCGACAATTTGTTGTTGCTTTTCGAACGAAATAAGGGGAATATTAATTTGTTCAACATCCGAAATTGTTACGGTGCTAATTCTTTCCGTATTTTGTCGCACGTTTAATTGGGATTTCTCGGCAAGAAAATTAAGGTATATAGCCATATATGCGGGCAGATAACGATTATTTGTTAACTTAATGCGATAAAAGGCATTTGAAGCTATTACCTTTTCATTTCCAATCCACACACAGGATTTAAAGTCCCCTTTATTTGAGAATAATATTTCATTCGTTGAAAGAAAATATTTATTTTTAGCATCAGTTAAAAATGCTTTTTCCAAATTTTGTGTATTCGTAAGACAAAGGCTTTGCACATTTCGTGGTTGTATTACCGGAACCACACTATTTTGCATATTTTTATTGTTCTGCGCAGTTGATGCTCGTTTGTAATTATATCCAATCTTGATTTCAGAAATATCTATAAGCTTCATTATCTGCCACCTTTTATATGTTTAATATACTTTATAACATGAAAAAAAGGAGTCGTCAATAAAAATTTGTTCCAGAAATAAAAAACATTAAAATTTGTGTAATCGATGTGTATATAAAAACGTGAGTGCAGATAAATTTAAAAAATTACATTATTTATAATGTCGTTTGGACAATGTAAAGTCATGGCTTTCATTCATAAAATCGAATAAAATTTTGTCAGATACAGTATGGTTCAGTAAAACACTGATTCAATTCTTTTATTCATTATGATAGGCGGGATAGAAAGCACTTTAAACGCTAAAGCTTATTTGAATATTGGAAACCATATTGTGCTAATGTGTTTTTGTTGATTTCTGCACATTTAAAATATATCTTCAAAAGACATTTGCTTTTAAGATTTTATTGATATCTATGAACAATTCCTTACATGTATCAACCAATTTGTTTAAAGTAGCAATACCTTTATTAATCAGCTTGTTTTTTTACCTAATTTAATTGCTACAAACTTTGAGCACTTCTAATAAAAAAATATTATGAAATTCATTTCTTTCGGGGCTTCTCGTTTTGATGATTGTGCCTTTCACCAAGAAAGATTTTTTTATATTCAAATTTAAACATGGTTTTAGCATTCTTTGCAGTCAGCCTTTTCATATTAGAAACGATCTCGCCTGATTAAAAAAATGATGAAAGAGTGCGAATTCGGAACAGTTTTTACTCGATTCTGCGCAAGAAAGCGCGTTATAAAAAGAGGCGATTGGGCTTATCGCCAAGTGGTAAGGCAACGGTTTTTGATATCGTCATTCGTTGGTTCGAATCCAGAACATTTAAGTTGCAATCTTTTAACAGCAATTATAGTAATGAACTTTTTTTGAAGTATTGTTACTATATCAAAAATATTCTTTAGATCGCTTGCGATTAAACCGATGTTTATAATATTATCTCACATTTAACTATCTGTTTTTTTTTATACTTTTCAATATCATCCAATAAACGTTTACATTCATCTTCTATTTCTGTCTTTTTACTATCATAAATAGATTATTCTAACTTGTCTTCAAGATAAAAATCAAGCGGTTTTTGTCGATTGAGGGGAAATTGATTCGCTCGCCCGATGATTGAATAAATAATAAAATCCAATTAATGACTTGCCGTCAGCCGTTAAACCGAACGGGAAGTGCCCGATTGAGTAACTTCGATATCGGCTGCAATGGAAATGTTTTGTCCGCTTCCTTTTAAAACATTAATCGCATTTCCATTCGATGGTGTGTTAGCTGTTATTTGAGGATCTTGTTTGGCTGCTTTATTCTCTTTTATCTTTTCTTCTCTCAGTTCTTTTTTCCATTCACCTATAGGCAGTTTTTTATGGAATGTGCTTTCGTATAAATTTTCGGCAGAAAAACCGGGTAAAAACCCTAACTCCCAATTCGTTCGTTGATCTAAATCAGCACCGTGTTTCCATAAAAGTTTTAATGTGCTTTCATGACCATAACCAGCTGCATAATGAGCCGGTGTATAGCCGTTTTTATCACCGACATTCGGATTGCAACCATTCTTAATCAATAATTCTACAATCTTATCATGTCCGTTTGCTGCAGCAAAAGACAAAGCAGACATTCCACTAGGATTTCCTGTACGCACATCAGCTCCTAATTCTATCAGTTTTTTAGCCATGTCGTAATTTCCCTTATCTGCTGCACGCATCAAAGGTGTTGTTCCATATTCGTTTCCCCTGTTTATCGACACACCACATTCATTAACTAAAAAGTCAATTATTTTCAAATCTTCTTTTTCAGCACTGACGACAGTATGCAAAAGTGATCCTTGCTCTATTCCAATAACGGCTTTCATATCAGCACCGTTGTTCTTTAACCATTTGAGCATGTCCAAATGTCCCTCTTCAACAGCGTAATAGGCAGGCGGATAATTATAACGAACGTCTGAGGATATATTAACGTCTGCACCATGTTTAACTAATGCATCCATAGCAGCAATATTACCATTTCTTGCAACGAAATGAATCGGTTCATCACCATAAGATCTAATATTTACTTTAGCCCCGTTTTCGCATAACCATTGAATCATTTCAATATGATCTTTCCTTGCGGCTTCATGAATGGGACAAGAATGGATGTTATCTTTGGCATTTACATCAACTCCCTGTTCTTTTAAATAAGCCGCTGCCTGAACTTTATTACCTTTGGCTGCCATATGCATGGCTTGTTCACCGAAATGATTAACGGCTTTTAAATCAGCCCCTTTTTCTTTTAAAAACTTTAACAAATCAACATTGTCGGTATAAGCCGCCCAATGAACAAGCGTATTGCCGCTTTTGTCTTCGGCATTTACGTTATAGCCTTCTTCGATTAAAGCTTTTACTTGTTCGATATTACCCTCACCGGCAGCTTTGATTAACTCCATATCGTTTTCATTTACCCTTTGGAAATCCTTTTTTTTCATTAAAAACTTTAACAAATCAGGCGCCCGACGAACAAGCGTATTGCCGCTTCTGTCTTCGGCATTTACGTTATAGCCTTCTTCGATTAAAGCTTTTACTTGGTCGGTATTGCCTTCATTGGCAGCTTTGATTAACTTCATATCGTTTTCATTTGCCATTTGGAAATCCTTTCATGGTTCAATTAAAAAATTATAATGAAAGTATAGCATAAATGTACCTTTAATGCAACGATTTTTTCGACACTTTTCAAGCACTTGCAAAAAGCTAAACAAATAAGTAAAAAATCTTTAAAAATCAAAAAATTGCACTTAAAATAAAATTTTTTTTGAAAGATGCAAAAAAAGTGTTGCAAAAATCGTACGTTTTTTTGGTGCAATTATGATATTTTTTCTGATTTTTGGCGTATGTTGACATCGTAATTGTGACGTCCTGCTATGTGCCGAAAATCAAAGAAATACTCTCAATCAGCACCTTCCGCTTTTCATTTTCGGCACATCGCACCGGCTCACGTTCCATAATAAATACCTGAAAGAAGAAATTGAAGCTTTGTATGTTGATGTAAAAATGTTGCAAGAGTTTCAAACAAGACAAGCGATGTTTTTAAAAACGTTTGAAAACGCTTCTTTAAATGCACAAACGGTTGTGAAAAGGCATTCTGCAAAGACGCATCAATCAGTTATGAAACAAAATGTACGTGCGTAGCGTAAACGTCGTTTAAATATAAAAAAGCCTTGTAAAAAACAAGGCATTAGATATTGACCGGCAGAAAGGGATATCGTCACAAAGATAGTCTCAATCTTGTTTTTTTAAAGCTCATTATGAAGAAGTGATGACAATAAGAGAGCAAATTATACTGATAAAAAACATAATGTCTTCTTTAAATGAAACTCAAAAGGAAACGCCAAAGTAATGATGATATTAAATAATAACCACAAATTTAATGGTTTGAAATTATAATAAATTACTTTCATTTTCCTTTCTGACTATATAAGATTATAGAAATTCACAACACCTTTTGCTGTGATTCGATTCTTTTTCAAATAAAATCTATTATTTCGTTTGAAAAAACTAAATCTTAAAGAGTTCCATTATCTGCTTGACAAGAAATTTTGTCCGTTCTTTTATGATTTCAACAGTCCATTCCTCTTTATCACAAACATCTCTGTTTAGATTCAGTCCGTTTCTATAACCGATGTAGTGATCGTTTGTATCTTTTCTTTCTTTTTTCTCTTGGAATGATTTGTTGCCGAGTGTGCTGTTATATCCGGTAATAGTCAGGTTCCCAAATGTATGCACATAGGCATTTTGATACTCTTTTGCTTTTTCACGATCCCCATTTGCAATCATATCCACCCAGCAATCAGGAATATTTGAACCTTGCGGGAATATATGCTCGATTGTCCACTTATACTGACTGCTATCATATTTTACCCAAAGATCTTGTTGTGTTTCTTTGGTCATACCCTGTTTAGCCAACATACACAGAATGAAACGAACAGCATCACTATTTTCATCATATACCGGACCGTTCAAGCGCTGTTCAAACAATTCGTCGGAAGCAGACTTCGCAAGAAGTCGTAATCTTAATTTCTCGTATATTGTATTACCGATATAATTTTCGCTTTCAATTTCCTCAATGAATGACATAAACAAGCGTGTTAAATCGCGCGTTGGCGGTACATCTGTCAGGTTTCTTCTGACAAAGAAATTAACCAATAAGGTATTTATTTTAATGATGTCTGCCTCGGACAACTGTAAAGATTGCCGTTTTTTAAGCAAATATAATAAGAGAAGATAGGCAGGAACACCTTGAACCCGTTGCAAATCTGAAAAGCTTTCTTTTAACTCATCGGAAAGCTCATCCGGATTCATTAATGTTATTTTTGCATAAATAGCTGAATTTTCAATGATATCATTCAAAAAATCTTCGGGATTCTTTGAAACAATTTTCTCATATATATCCAATAAAGTTGTTCTTGTTGCAATTGATCCCAACGGATAAGTTCTATCATCGTTAAAGTTCACAAACGGCTCATTAACAGATTTTCTAAAGGCATTATAATTATGTCTGAAGAAACGCTCTTGAACCGCATAGTTATCACCTAAATTATTAAGAACCTCCGTCCAACGACCGAAATAATAATCTAAAGATGCACTTCCCTTTAAATCAAGTTTTGCAAGCAATGAATTTTTAATTAAATCAACAGCCGTTAAAGGCGTTCCTCTGTCATTTAATGATTCAAACAATGTATAAGCATCAGCATGGTTTGAAACATCAATTTTTACAAATATGGCCGAATTTATTTTATCAAGCATCCTGAATGTTGTAGAAATTTTTTGCTTCTCATCTTGGGTGGCTCCGTCAATACGCCTTTTGAAATAGTTAAACGCGTGATAGATTCTTCTGTTTCCGGCATTTTTCGGAGCGGATCGCTTTGCGATTATACCCTGTTCAGATAGTAAGGACATGTAGTCTTCCAGATTAAAATTTTGCCGTTGAGGAACAATTCTGATTTCATCGTCTGTTTTCTTTAACACCAATCTTTTCTTCAACTGTAACAAATCGGATTGTTGGTCATCATCAAGCTCCTCTTTGTGTTCTGAAAGAAAAGAATAAAGTGCTGTTAAAAATATACTGATTGTTGTAATTCTTTGTTGTCCGTCAACAACTTCAAATTTTAAGGTATTAATAGCATCTGTAGTTGTATTTATACAAATGATTGATCCTAAAAAATAACCTTCCTCATGTTCCGTCAGATCATCAAAAAGAGCTTCCCACTGCTTAGGACCCCATGTATATTCACGCTGATATTTAGGAATTTCATAAACAGCTCGTGACTCTGAATCGAAGATTTGTGAAACAGGGTATTTATTAACGTTAATATTGCTTATATTCATAATAACACTCCTTGTTGATGTTAATGTTGCTTATACATGATGACATTTTAGAGAAGTTACCGAAAAATTACAATTATTTTTTTTAAATCTATGCCAAATTTTGACGCTGTTCGGTTCATTATCATTCGGTGCCATTATCATTTCTCCTAATTATTGCTTTATGCCATTATACACGACTTTAAGCCTTGTTTCAAGAAAATAATTTCCATACATTATATGCATTTTTTATTCGTCGCAGTTATATCTTTATTGCCGGCAGATTAAATTGAGATGCCTGTTTTCATTTCCTCCCACAAAAAGAACGGGCGGGGTGAAAAACACGTCGCCCGAACTTTTTGGGTTGTTACAAGAAGAAATTAAAAGTGATACGTTGCTTTCAACATGCCCGTGTGGCTTTGGAAATCTTTGCGGAAGCCGCCGTTGTAATCCAAAGTTAAATCCACATTCCGAAGGGTTGCAGTCACACCCGCACCCGCTTCGACCCCAAAGCGATGCAACCGTTCGCCGGTGATTTGATAGTTCCCGCCGCCGATAACATTCACGTTCGCTTTAGAATTATCACTCATTAAATCATAGGTCGCCGCCAAACGCACGCTCGGAGCCAGTTTCCACTCGTTCGCCTTCACGCTTGTGCTATACTTCACACCCATGATTGCCGTCAGCACATCGTTCTTATCCGTAGAAACATTTTGTGCGCCGTCATTGTATGATTCTTG